>NZ_JBFIII010000064.1 GCF_041601295.1 Immundisolibacter sp. | reverse complement strand
GAACGGCCCGCACGGACGCCATGGCGGCTGTGCTTCAATAGCCACCCGTACGGCGAATAGCAGTCAGCCATGAACGATCCATTCCAAGGCTTATCGTCGGTGCCGCATCTGACGACGGCGCTCACCGGACCGCTGCTGCGGCTCGAGACGCAGCTACTCCAGGCGCAGGTCACGATCGAACGCTGGTTCCGCGACCATTGGCGGGTCACGCCGGCGCCGATCTACGCCTCTGTCGATCTGCGTAACGCCGGCTTCAAACTGGCGCCGGTGGACACCAACCTGTTTCCGGGCGGCTTCAACAACCTTGGCGACCGCTTTTTGCCGCTGTGTGTGCAGGCCATGCAGACCGCGATCGAGCACGTATGCCCGAATTCGAGCGACGTGTTGCTGGTACCGGAAAGCCATACGCGCAACCTTTTCTACCTGGAAAATGTGGCGGTGTTGCGGCGCATCCTGGAGAGCGCCGGTTATACCGTGCGTATCGGGTCGCTGTTGCCGGATCTTGCCGAGGCGCAGACCCTGAGCCTGCCGTCCGGCGCCAGCTTGCGTCTAGAGCCGATCGAGCGGCGCGGCGACAAGGTCGGCGTGGCCGGATTCACGCCCTGTTTCGTGCTGCTGAACAACGATTTGTCGAGCGGCCGGCCGGCGGTGCTGGAGGGCATCAGCCAGCCGGTCCTGCCGCCGATGGCGCTGGGCTGGGCGCAGCGGCGAAAGTCCGAGCATTTCAGACATTACCGCGACGTGGCGCGCGAGTTCGGGGAGCTGCTTGACCTCGACCCGTGGTTTATCGACCCGTATTTTCGCCAGTGCGGCGAGGTGAACTTCCTCGCCCGCACCGGCGAGGAATGCCTGGCCAGCAACCTCGAAGTGTTGTTGTCGTCCATCCGCAAGAAGTACGACGAGTACGGCATCGACCGCGAACCGTTCGTGATCATCAAGGCCGACTCCGGCAGCTATGGCATGGGCGTGATGACGGCACGCAGCGTGGACGACGTGCGCGACCTGAACCGCAAGGAACGCAAGCGCATGGCGGCCAGCAAGGAAGGCCAGGCCGTCAGCGAGGTGATCATGCAGGAGGGGGTTTACAGCCTCGAGACGGTGGGCGAACCGCCGGCGGTGGCCGAACCGGTGGTGTACATGATCAATCATCATGTGGTCGGCGGGTTCTATCGGGTGCATACCCAGCGCGGCGCGGACGAGAACCTGAACGCCCCCGGCGCGCACTTCGAGCCGCTGGCCTTTGTCGAGCCCTGCAACACGCCGGACTGCGAGCAGGCCCCCGACGCCGCACCGAACCGGTTCTACGCTTACGGCGTGGTCGCGCGCCTGGCGCTGCTGGCCGCAGCGCGGGAGGTGGCGGCGCATGGCTAGCTACCGGGTCGGGGTGATCATGGACCCCATCGATCGGATCAAGCCGAAGAAGGACACTTCGCTGGCGCTGATGCTGGAGGCGCAGCGCCGGGGCTGCGAGCTGCATTACATGGAGCAGTCGGACCTGCTGATGCGAGACGGCGAGGTGTTCGCCAACCGGCGCCTGGTGGAGGTCTCGGACGACCCCAAACACTGGTTCGCGTTTACGGGCGAGGTATACGGGCCGCTTGCAGAACTGGATGTGATCCTGATGCGCAAGGATCCGCCAGTGGACGCCGAGTATCTGTACACCACCTACCTGCTGGAACGGGTGGAGCACGCGGGCGCGCTGGTGGTGAACCGACCGCAGGCGCTGCGCGAGGTGAACGAGAAGCTCTACACAGCCTGGTTCGGACAGTGCACACCACCGACGCTGGTCACCAGCAGCGGGCGCCACATCCGGGAGTTCCTGGACGAACACGGCGACATCATCGTAAAGCCACTCGACATGATGGGCGGCGCATCGGTGTTTCGCCTGCGCGAGGGTGACCCGAACGTAGGTGTCATCATCGAAGTCATGACCCAGCACCAGGCGCGCTCGATCATGGCGCAGCGCTACATCCCGGACATCGCGCACGGCGACAAGCGCATCCTGATGGTGGACGGTGAACCGGTCGCCTACGCCCTGGCGCGCATTCCGGCTGCTGGTGAAACGCGCGGCAATCTCGCCGCCGGCGGCCGCGGCGAGGGCCGCGAATTGAGCGACCACGACCGCTGGATTGCCGAGCAGGTGGGGCCGACCTTGCGCGCCAAGGGGCTGCTGTTCGTGGGTCTGGACGTCATCGGCGATTACCTAACCGAGATCAACGTCACCAGCCCAACCTGCGCGCGCGAACTGGACGCCATTTATGGCATCAACATCGCTGGCCAGGTGTTCGACGCCATCGAGCGCTGCCTGGCCGAGCACTGAACGCCGCCATCGCGGCATGAGTTACGCACCCGCCCTGATGCCCACACCGCCGCTGGTCGGTAGCCGGCTGACGCTGACCGTGCTGTACGCCCTGGCACTGCACCTGGTTTTGGGGCTGGGCTTTCATCTGGCTCCGCCGCGTCCCGCCAAACCGGCGGCCGCGCCGCGCCTGGAGATCACCCTGGTGCAGCGGCCGCGGACCAGCGCCCCTGCGCCCAAGGACGCCGATTATCTGGCCGAGGTCAGCCAGGATGGCGGCGGCAATCAGCCAAAGCCCAAGGTGCCGACCAGCGTCGCGCCGGGTCAGCCGGCGCCCACCGCAATCGCCCCTTCGGCGCGCCCGACCCCGGCGGTGGCGACGCCGGCACCGATCCACCGCCAATTGCTCACAGCCTCCCGGCCCAAGCCGGCGGCGGTCGCGACCGCGCCCAAGCCCGGCCCGGTGGCACAAACGCCCAGCGCCGCGGAGCTGATGAGCGGTGCGCGCCGCTATGCCCGGCTCGAGGCGCGCCTGGCCGAGCAGCAGAGCGCCTATGCCAAGTTGCCGCGCGAGAAATTCATTACCGCCCGAACCCGCGAGTACAAGTACGCCGCCTATATGGAAGCCTGGCGACGCAAGGTGGAGGCCGTCGGCATCCTGAACTACCCGGCGGAGGCGCGGCGCCAGGGGCTGTCCGGCAGCCTGCTGTTGACGGTGCGGGTGAACGCCGACGGCAGTATTGGAGAGGCCACCCTGCGGCGCAGTTCCGGCCATGTGTTGCTGGATCAGGCGGCCCGCAACATCGTGCGCTGGGCGGCGCCGTATGCGCCGTTTCCACCGAATATTCGTGCCGAAGCCGACGTGCTGGTGATTACCCGCACCTGGCAGTTTGTGGATGGACGCGCCCTTGCCGGCGATTGATGGCGGAGTACGAAAGGCGCGCTCGCCTACCGCTGGCGCGCGGGCGGCGCAGGGTTGGCGTGCGGCACGCTGCTAGAATGCGCTCATGCCCGACGCACTGGATCTGAGCCATCACTTGCTGATTGCCATGCCGGCGTTGGCTGATGGCAATTTCCGGCAGACCGTCACCTATCTGTGCGAGCACAATGAGCAGGGTGCGCTGGGGCTGATCGTGAACCGCCCGCTCGACCTGACCCTGGGCGATCTGTTGCACCAGATAGGCCTGGAGCCGGCGAACGCAGCCATTGCCGCGCAGCCGGTCTACGCCGGTGGCCCGGTCCAGGACAACGCTGTTCTGATCCTGCACCGACCCCTGGGGCGTTGGGACTCGACCCTGGCGGTAACCGGCGATATCGGCCTGACCGGCTCCATGGACCTGCTGGCGACCATTGCCCGCGGATCCGGCCCCGGCGACTATCTGGTCTGTCTGGGCTACGCGGGCTGGGGCGCCGGGCAACTGGAACAGGAACTGGCCGACAACGCCTGGCTGACCGCGTCAGCGCAATCCGACCTGTTGTTCGAGCTGCCGGTCGCAGAGCGCTGGCGGGCTGCGGCGGCGTCGATCGGGGTCGATCTGGCACTACTGGCCAGCCGCGCCGGTCACGCGTGAGCGTCATAGTCGTGCTTGGTTTCGACTTCGGCCTGAAACGCATCGGCGTGGCCGTTGGCCAGTCGCTGACCGGCAGCGCCAGTCCGGTGGCGACGCTCGTCAATCCAAGCCTTGGCGGGACCGCCTGGCGGGACATTGACGCCCTGGTAGCACAGTGGCGGCCCACCCAGTTGGTGGTGGGCTTGCCGCTGCCCGCGGACGGGAGTGACACCGAGATCAGCCTCGGCGCTCGCGCGCTGGCCGCCGCGCTGGAGCAACGGAGTGGGCTGGCGGTGGCGCTGGTAGACGAACGTTTGTCCTCGCATGCTGCCGAGGAGCGGCTGCGGGCGAGCGGCGTGCGCGGCGACGATGTGCGCCGCAAGCGCGATTCGGCCGCTGCTGCCCTGATTGTGGAGACCTGGCTTGCGCAGCAGCATCACTGAGGCAGCCCTGGCAGAGGCCCTGGAACGGCTGGGCGATGCCTGCGCCGCGTTGGCCCTGCCAGACCCGTTGCTGGTGGGCATAGAAACGGGGGGCGTATGGCTGGCGCGCTGGCTGCATCAGCGCCTGGGCGCGATGGCGCCGCTGGCAACGCTTGACGCTGGCTTCTATCGGGACGACCTGCACCAGGGTGGCTTCAAGGGGCAGGCGCGGGCGTCCAGCCTGCCGGCCAGCGTCGACGGCCGACACATCCTGCTGGTGGACGATGTGTTGCACACCGGGCGCACTACCTGCGCCGCGTTGCGCGAGCTGTTCGACTTCGGGCGTCCGGCCTGTGTGCGGGTAGCGGTGCTGGTTGATCGTGGCGGCCGTGAGTTGCCGATTGCCCCCGACGCCGTCGGCCTGTGCCTGCAACTGCCAGCGGACCAGCGCCTGCAGCTGCTGGGACCGGAGCCGCTGCGGTTCTCGCTGGAGCCGGCATGAGCGATCTGGTGGCCCTGGCCCAGACCCTGGGCGCCGCCCAGTACGATGCCGGTGGCCGGCTGCGCCATCTGCTGACGCTGGAAGGTTTGCGCCGCGACACTCTTGAGGAACTCTTCAGCCTCGCCGATTCCCTGGTCGAGGTTGGCGAGCGCAGCGTAAAAAAAGTACCCCTGTTGCGCGGCAAGACAGTGGTGTTGCTGTTCTTCGAAGCCTCAACGCGGACCCGCACCACGTTCGAGATCGCCGCCAAACGTCTGTCAGCCGACGTGGTGACCCTGAGCGTGTCGGCTTCAGCCACCGCCAAGGGCGAGAGCCTGCTCGACACCATCGCCAATTTACAGGCCATGCAGACCGACGCTTTTGTGGTGCGCCACGCCGACAGCGGCGCGGCGCAGCTGATCGCCTGCCACGTGGCGCCGCAGGTGGCGGTGGTCAATGCCGGCGATGGCTGTCATGCGCACCCGACGCAGGCCTTGCTGGACCTGTACACCATCCGGCAGCATCGTGGCAGTTTCGACCAGCTCAAGGTAGCCATCGTCGGCGACGTGCTGCACTCACGGGTGGCGCGCTCGCAGCTGGTGGGCCTGCGTCTGCTCGGGGTAAAGGACATCCGCCTGGTGGGCCCGGCGACGCTGGTGCCCGACCGTATGGCCTGCCTGGGCGGGCGGGTCTGCCACGACCTGCGCGAGGGCCTGGCGGACGTCGACGTAGTGCTTATGCTGCGCCTGCAGCGCGAGCGCATGGCTGGTGGGTTTGTGCCGTCCGACCGCGAGTACTTCGAGCTGTATGGCCTGACCGAAACCGCGCTGGCGGTGGCGCGACCCGATGCCCTGGTAATGCACCCGGGGCCAATCAACCGGGGCGTCGAGATCGCCTCCTCGGTAGCTGACTGCGAGCGCTCGCTGATTCTGCCGCAGGTGACCAACGGCATTGCCATCCGCATGGCGGTATTGGCGCAGACCGTCGGTCGGGGGGGCGCCGACGATGCCTGACAGCAGTCGCCTCACCCTGCGCGGCGGACGGGTGCTTGATCCGGCCAACGGCGTCGACGCACAGCTGGACCTGCATGTCGCCGACGGGCGCATTATCGGGTTGGGCGCGGCGCCCGATAACGCCCCCGCGCAGGTCATAGACATCAGCGGCAAGTGGTTGCTGCCGGGCCTGGTCGATCTTGCCGGCCAGGTGGGCAGTCCGGATTCGCTGGCTCGCGGCGAACTGCGCGCCGCCGCGGCCGGCGGCATCACCCGCCTGGCCGTGCCACCGCAGTGTGACGCTGGTCTGGACAATCCGGCTGTGGTCGGGCGCCTGCGCGATGGTGCGCTGGCCCTGGGTATGTTGCGTCTGGCACCGGTGGGCGCACTTACTGCGGGTCTTGCCGGCGAGCGGCTGGCGGAGCTTGGATTGTTGCGACGCGCCGGCTGCCAGTTGGTGAGCCAGGGCGGTCAGCCCATCTCCGCGCGCGTGCTGCGTCGGGCGCTTGAATATGCGCGTGGGCATGATCTGACCGTGGTGCTGGACGCCGAGGACCCGCAGCTTGCCGTCGATGGCTGTGTGCATGAGGGCGAGGTCGCCGTGGTGCTGGGTCTGACCGGGATTCCGGTGGCCGCCGAAGTCGTCGCCCTGTCCCGGGCGCTGGCATTGGCCACCACCTGCGATACCCGCGTGCACCTGCACGGGTTGTCCAGCGCCGCCGGCGTGTCCTTGCTGCGCTCGGCCAAGGCGGCCGGCTTGCCGGTAACGGCCGATGCCGTGATCTGGAATTTGCACTACACCGATCAGGACATCGGCGCTTACGATCCGGCATTTCACCTGCGCCCACCGCTGCGCGAAGCCGGCGACCGGGCGGCGCTGCGCGAGGCGCTGGCCGATGGCACGCTGGATGCCGTGTGTTCCGACCACCGACCCCACGACGGCGAGGCCAAGCGTCAGCCGTTTGCCCGTTGCCTGCCGGGCGTGGCCGGTTTCGAGGCGCTGTTACCGTTGACATTGCAGCTGGTAGAGGCAGGCGTGTTACCCCTGGAGCGTGCGCTGGCGGCGCTGACCAGCGGGCCGGCGGCGGTGCTCGGCGCGGGTGGCACGCTGGCGGTCGGCGCACCCGCCGATTTGTGCGTAGTGGATGCCGAGCAAACCTGGCAGGTTGGTGCCGACACCTGGCACAGCGCCGGACGATGCACGCCGGTATGGGGGAAAAGCCTGCGTGGACGGGTCACGCTCACCTTGCTGGCCGGTCGGCCGGTGTACGGCATGGAAGAGTCCAGCCGTGGCCGGTGAGGCCAGCAAAGTCGGCTCCATCGTTCTGCAGGACGCTCGGGTAGAGGCCAACGAGGCGCTGCCGGGGGGCCACTACCTGCTGCGTCTGACAGCGCCCGATATTGCCGGTCGTGCCCGGCCGGGACAGTTCGTGCAGCTGCGCTGCGGGCCGGATCTGCCGCTGCGTCGGCCGCTGTCCATCCTTCGCGCTGTACCGCGCGACGGACAGATCGAGCTGCTGTACAAGGCGGTTGGCCTGGGTACCCGGCAGCTGACCGAGCGCTCGCGCGGGCAGTTGCTGAGCGTGCTCGGGCCGATCGGCGAGCCGTTTGCCCCGGATCCCGGCCGGCCGCGAGTGCTGGCCATAGGGGGTGGTGTAGGTATGCCGCCGATGCTGTTTCTGGCGCAGACCTTGCGTCAGGCGCCGTGGCTGCCGCTGCTGCTGCTGGGTTCGGAGGTGGCATTTCCGTTCCAGCCACGGCCGTCCACGCTGCTGCTGGAGGGCATGCCGCACGGCACCATTGCCGCGTTGCCGCTGGCCGAAGACTGGGGCATTCCGAGCCGGCTTGCGTCGGGTCAGGGTTTCCCCGGCTGTTTCGACGGACACGTCACGGCCCTTGCAGAAGCGTATCTTCAAACCCTGTCGGCGCAAACGCTGCGGCTGACGCAAATCATGGCCTGTGGACCGACGCCGATGTTGCGGGCGATAGCCGGGGTGGCGGCGCGTTAGTGCTTGCCGGCGCAGCTGTGCCTGGAAGAGCATATGGCCTGTGGGGTCGGTGGCTGTGCCGGGTGCGTGGTGCAGTTGGCGACCCCGGCCGGGCCGGTCATGGCTCGGGTGTGTGTGGATGGGCCGGTGTTCGAGGCGGCGGCGGTCTATCCCGACCTATTCACCGCCACCGGCACCTGAGCCGGTACACCTTTTCCGCGACACATGCCCCGGCAGGGGCGATCGGTCATCCACCATCCACAACACAGGAGCACTACCATGTCGGGCAAGGACATCACCATCAAGGCCGGGGACGACGCCTTTTCGGCCTATCTGGCCACCACCGCCGGGCAGGCGGCCGGTAGCGTCGTCGTCATCCAGGAGATCTTTGGCGTCAACAGCCATATCCGCGCCGTATGCGACCGTCTGGCGGCAGCAGGCTTCACTGCGCTGGCGCCGGACCTGTTCCACCACAGCGAGCCTGGAGTGCAGCTTGGTTACGCCGAGACCGACGTAAACCGTGGCTTCGGGCTGATGCAGCAGATGGACCAGGGCAAGGCACTGGCCGACCTCGACGCCTGCATTGCCGACTTGCGCTCTCACGGCGGCAAGGTGGCGCTGCTTGGCTTCTGCATGGGCGGGCTGCTCGCCTTTCGGGGCGCCGCCAATCTGAAGCCGGACGCCGCGGTGGCCTATTACGGCGGCGGCATCGCCAGTTGCCTGGGCGAGGCCGGCAGCATCGCCTGTCCGATCCAGTTTCATTTCGGTGAAAAAGACCATTTCATTCCGATGACCGACGTCGAGAAAGTTCGGGCTGCCACCGACGGGCTGAAGGAAACGGAGCTGTACGTCTACCCGGCCGATCACGGCTTCAACTGCGACCAGCGCGGGAGCTACGATGCCGAGGCGGCGCGCCTGGCCTGGCAGCGCAGTGTGGACTTTCTGCACCGCCATCTGGGTTGACGCCGTCATCGGCCTGTCGCCGAACTGCAACAATTTTGTCGCTAAATGGCCCTACCCATGAGCTTCACTGGTCAGTGATTTCCACCCAAGCGGCGGGCGCCTATGTCGATACGCGTTCTGATTGTCGAAGACGAGCCGGCCATTCGTGAAATGATCGGTTTCGCCCTGGCCGGGCACGGCTACGCATGCGATGTGGCTGGCGATGTGCGCCGGGCCCGTGCCCTGGTTGCGGACTGCAACCCGGACCTGATTGTCCTGGACTGGATGCTGCCGGGCCAAAGCGGCATCGAGTTTGCGCGTGAACTGAAGCGTGATCCGGGCACACGCGAAATCCCGATCATCATGCTGACCGCCCGCACCCAGGAGGCAGAGGTGGTAACCGGCCTGGATGCGGGTGCTGACGACTACATGACCAAGCCGTTCTCGCCCCGGGAGCTGGCCGCTCGCATCAAGGCTGTGCTGCGCCGCAGCGCGCCCCACGCCGCCGGTGAGGCGCTTGCGGTTGACGGATTGTCGCTGGATCCGGTCAGCCACCGGGTCGCGGCGCAAGGCGCGGATCTGAAGCTCGGACCCACCGAATTCCGGTTGTTGCAGTTCCTGATGGCCCACCCGGATCGTGTTTACAGTCGCGGTCAGCTTATCGATCAGGTGTGGGGACGCAATGTGTATATCGAGGAACGCACGGTGGACGTGCACGTGCGTCGACTGCGCGAGGCCCTGGCCCCGGCCTGCAAGGATCAGCTGATCCAGACCGTGCGCGGAGCCGGTTATCGGTTGTCGGCGGGGCATTGACCGATGGCCGGCGGCTGGCTTGCCGAAGCCGCCATCGGCGGCGGGCTGATAACGGCGGGGTTCATCCTCGGGCTGGTTGCGGGTAACGGAAGCAACGGTGCGGTCGCCGGTTTGGCGCTGTACGCCGGCTGGCACCTGCGCAACGTGCTCAGACTTGGCCACAGTCTGCGCCGCGACGGTGACACACCCGAGTCACTGGGCTTGTGGGGCGATCTGTTCGAGCGTCTGCACCGGGCGCGCCGCGAGGCCCTGGCTGGCCGCCGCAGACTGACGCAGATCGTGCAGCGCTTCGAGGATTCAAGTGCTGCCTTGCCGGACGCGGCGGTGGTGCTCGGTGACGGCGGTCGCATTGACTGGTGCAACGAGGCGGCTGAGCGCCTGCTGGGTCTGAGTACGCCGCGGGATCTGGGCCAGCGCATCACGAATGTTGTGCGTCACCCGGACTTCGCGAGCTATTTCAATGGCCAGGGCGCGCGCGCGGATGGGGTCGAATTTTTGTCCCCGGTACGCAACGACCTGGCCCTGCACGCGCAGTTGGTCAGCTTCGGACACGGCCGGGTCTTGCTGGTGGTGCGCGATATCACCCAGGTCCAGCGCTTGGAGCAAATCCGTCGGGACTTCGTGGCCAATGCCTCGCACGAGCTGCGCACGCCGCTGACGGTGGTCCACGGCTTCCTGGAAACGCTCACCAGCGACATGGCCGCCGTGCCGCAGCGCTGGCAGCGGCCACTGGAGCTGATGAACCAGCAGACCTTGCGCATGCAGCACATCGTTGACGACATGTTGATCCTGGCGCGTCTGGAGGGCGACGGCACGCGCGGCATGGACAGCGACCTCGATGTGCCGACCCTGTTGAAGTCGATACGCGGCGAGGCGCTGGTGCTCAGCGGTAGCCACGGACACCGCATTGATCTTGATGCTGACCCCGCGTTGTGGCTGCGCGGCAACGAACTCGAACTGCGCAGCGCGTTCACCAACCTGATCAGCAATGCCATACAGCACACGCCGGACGGTTGCGTGGTCAATATTCGTTGGCGGGCGCACGGCGGCGGCGCGTTGCTGGAGGTGCAGGACCATGGCGAAGGCATCGCCCCTGAGCACCTGCCGCGCCTGAGCGAGCGCTTTTATCGCGTTGATGCCAGCCGCTCGCGGGCGCTTGGCGGTACCGGGCTTGGGCTGGCGATCGTCAAGCACGCGCTGGCCAGACACGGCGCCGAGTTGCGGATCACCAGCGAACTTGGCCAGGGCAGCACGTTCAGCTGCGTGTTTCCGGCCGGCCTGTCACGGCGCGTGGCTTGCGCGACGGCTGCTGCTGTCGACCCGGCGCCGTAATCTTCCGGTCATAAATCCCTGCAACACTGGCTGCGGTTGACGACGGCTACCCGCCGATCGTTTGCCGCGCCGACGGTGGCCAGAGTGTTTTCGGGTGACGCGCATGTCACCCCGGCATAATCAGGGAGTCCCAATATGCGTTCTTTGATGGCAAGTTTTTGTGGTGGCCTGCTATTGGCAGCTGCCATCCCGGCCAGCGCCTCGGTCGATGGCAAATTGCTTGACATGTTGCTCGCCAACGGCTCGATCACGGCCGCCCAGCATGCCGAGCTGTCCGCCGATCTGGCGCGCGAAACCAAGGCCGCGCAGCGCGCCGCCGGCAAGCAGGTCAAGTCCGAACAACTAGCAGCGCTGGAGCAGAAGCTGGCCTGGGCCGCCAATACCCAGCTCAAGGGCGACGTGCGAGTACGTTACGAGAACATCCACATCGAGGACGAGCTGGACAATGGCGGCCGCGACAAGGACCGTCAGCGTATCCGGGCTCGTCTGGGCGCCTTCAGCCAGGTCAATCCCGAGGTCGAGGCCGGCATCCAGATTGCATCGGGTGGCGGCAAGGAGGCCCGCTCCACCAACCAGGACATGAGTGATTACTTCAGCAAGAAAGATCTGTGGCTGGACCTGGCCTATATCGACTATCACCCGCTGCAGGTGCCGGGCCTGAACGTGTTCGGCGGCAAGATGAAGCAGCCGTGGCTCAGCGTCGGGGACGTGATCTGGGACAGCGACGTCAACCCCGAGGGCGCGGCGGCGACCTACAAGCGCCAATTCGGCGACGCCGAGCTGTTCGGCAGCGCCGGCTACTTCGTGCTGCAGGACAACATCGACGGCGAGGGCGTGCAGTTCGAGCATGACCTGCGCCTGTATGCCGGTCAGGTCGGCGCGCGCCTTGCCCCCGCCGACAGCGTGAAGGTGACGCTCGGCGGCAGTGTGTTCGGCTACGACAATGATGAAGACGCGCCGGGTACGGGCGCCCTGCGCGCCAACGGCAATACCACTGACGAGTTCCGGCTGTACGAGGCATTCGGTCAACTCGACCTGATCGGCTTGCCGCTGCCGTTGTCGGTATACGGCCAGTACGTGCTTAACGGCGCGGCACGGGGCGTGGACAAGGGCCAGGACCAGGCCTGGTTGGTCGGCATCATGACGCGCCTGTTTGATGTTGGCGTCGATTACAACTACCGCGACGTCCAGCGCAACGGCGTGGTCGGGGCGTTTGCCGACTCCGATTTTGCTGCCGGCTACGTTGGCTCGCGCGGCCACAAGCTGAAGCTGAAATATGACCTGAGCAAGAATTTCGCCGTCGGCGCCAGCTATTTTCGGGCGCAGTCGGATGTCGCAAGCCGGTTTACCGACGATGCCGGGGTCAGCACCCTGCAGATGGATGTCGAGGCGAAGTTCTGACGCCGGCCTGTAACGCGACTGTCACATTGCTCGCCCACACTTCCGACAGCCGATGTTTCCTGCTTACTCATGGAGCACTCTCGATGCAGCGTTTTTCTGATTCCATTCGGGCCCGCGTGCGGGTGGCTGGTTTTCTGACCGCTCTGGCCGGCTGTTTTTCGCCCGTCGTGGCCGATGCCGCCGGTTTGATCAAGATAGATGGCTCAAGCACGGTTTATCCCATCACCGAGGCGGTGGCCGAAGAATTTCAGATCGCCACCGGCAACCGGGTCACGGTGGGCATCTCCGGCACGGGCGGCGGCTTTAAGCGCTTTTGCCGCGGCGAAACCGATATCTCCAACGCCTCACGGCCGATTCTGCGTGAGGAAATGACTGCCTGTGCCCAGGCCGGTGTCAAGTACATCGAGCTGCCTGTTGCGTATGACGCCATCACCGTGGTGGTCAGCAAGGACAACGATTTCGTCGACTACCTGACGGTGGAGGAATTGAAAAAGATGTGGGAGCCTCTCGCCCAAGGCAAGGTGACCAGTTGGAAGCAAATCCGGGACGGGTTCCCGGACATGCCCCTGAAGCTGGCCGGCGCTGGCGCCGACTCCGGCACCTTCGACTATTTCACCGAAGCGGTTGTTGGCAAGGCCAAGTCGTCCCGGGGCGATTACCAGGCCAGCGAGGATGACAATGTGACCGTGCAGTTCGTGTCCCGTGACAAGGGTGCGGTCGGATATTTCGGCCTCGCCTACTACGAGGAAAACAAGAACAAGCTCAAGGCGGTGCCGATCAAGGCCAATGCAGGCTCGGCGCAAGTATTACCGTCGATGGAAACGGTAAACAACGGCACCTATCAACCCTTGTCCCGCCCGGTCTTTATCTACGTGAAGCAGAAGGCCACGCGCCGCCCGGAAGTGCGGGAGTTTGTCGAGTTCTACCTGAAGGAAGGCGGCGAACTGGCCAAGGAGGTGGGATACGTGAACCTGCCGTCTGCCGCGTACGCGCTGGCCGTGAAAAACTTTCAGGGCGGCAAGCTCGGGACCGGTTTTGGTGGTGCATCCGAGGTCGGCCTGAAAGTGGAAGAACTGCTCAAGCGCGAGGGCGAGCTCTGAGCGGCCGGAGGTCGTGTTTGGGAAGTACTGCGTGCGCTCCCCGGCCCCGGCCGAGGCATCACAGGCGCTGCAGATTGCCCTGCCAGATCACCGCTTCAGGTAAAGTTTGCCGCCCCGGAACCGCGCCAGCCCTTCTGTAGTCAGCCCTGTGAATACCGCGTCCACCGCTATCCAGTCCGATCGCTTTTCCCATCGGGCGCTTCGCCACTGGGGTGAGCGGCTGATCGAGGGCTTACTGTTCCTGGCGGCGTTCTCTGCCGTGGCGGTGACCGTTGCCATCATCGGCATTCTGTTTTACGAGTCGTTGTCGTTCTTTGAACATGTGCCGCTGAGGGATTTTCTGACCGACACCCAGTGGACCATCATGTTTGCCGACAAGCACTACGGCATTGCGCCGTTGGTGGCCGGCACGCTGACGACCACCGGTGTTGCCCTGCTGCTGGCGGTGCCGGTTGGCACCGTGACGGCGATCTACCTGAGCGAATTCGCGGGCTACCGCACGCGTGAAATCGTCAAGCCGGTGCTGGAGTTGTTGGCCGGCATTCCGACCGTGGTGTTCGGCTACTTCGCGCTGCTGATGGTGACGCCCGCATTGCAGTGGTTCATGCCGGACCTGCCCGGTTTCAACATGCTGGGGCCAGGCCTGGTGATCGGCATCATGATCATTCCCTACGTGAGTTCCGTGGCCGAGGACGCCATGCGCGCGGTGCCCATGCATATGCGCGAGGGTTCATACGCGATGGGTGCAACGCGGTTGCAGACGGCGCTGAAGGTGGTCATGCCGGCGGCCACCTCGGGCGTGGTGGCGGCCTATATCCTCGGAATTTCGCGAGCCATCGGGGAGACCATGGTGGTCGCGGTTGCCGCCGGCCAGCAGCCGAATTTCACCTTTGACCCGCGTGAGTCCGGGGCCACGATTACCGCCTATATCGTGCAGGTGGCGCTCGGTGACCTGCCCCATGGCAGCCTGGAGTACCAGAGCATCTTCGCCGCTGGCCTGGTGCTGGTGCTGATGACCCTGTTGTTCAATGTGCTGGGACACCTGGTGCGCAAGCGTTTCCGCGAGGCTTATTGATGGCATATGACGCGCAGGCCGTGCGCCGTTTGGTCAGGCGCGGCAAACAGTGGGACAAGGTGTTCGTCATTATCGGGTTGCTGTGCCTGATGGTCGGTGTGCTGACCCTGGCTGTATTACTGGCCGGCCTCGTGCACGACGGTGCCGGCCGGCTGAACTGGGATTTTTTCAGCAACTTTCCGTCGCGCCGGGCAGCCCGGGCCGGCATCCTGAGTGCCCTGGTCGGTTCCAGCCTGGTGATGTTGGTGACGGCGCTGGCGGCTATTCCGCTCGGCATCGCCGCCGGCGTGTACCTGGAAGAGTACGCGCGGCGTAACTGGGTGACCGAGATTATTGAGATCAATGTCACCAACCTGGCCGGTGTGCCGTCCATCGTCTATGGTCTGCTGGCGCTTGGCCTGTTCGTGTACGGCCTGGGCCTGGGCCAGAGCATTCTCACGGCCGGTCTTACTCTGGCGCTGCTTATTCTGCCGGTCATCATTGTCTCTACACGCGAGGCCATCCGCGCCATACCGGGCAGTATCCGCGAGGGCGCCTACGCGCTGGGCTCCACCCGCTGGCAGACGGTGCGCGACCACGTGGTGCCGTATTCGACCGGCGGTATCCTGACCGGCGTGATCATCGGTCTGGCGCGCGCCATCGGCGAAACCGCGCCGATCATCACCATCGGCGCGCTGACGTTTATCGCCTTCCTGCCGCCAGCCCCGGTGACAGGGGATTTCCCGTTCATCTCCTTCGAGTGGCTCACCTCGCCATTCACGGTGATGCCGATACAGATGTTCAACTGGCTGTCGCGTCCCCAGGTGGCATTCCAGGAGAATGCCGCCGCTGCGGGCATGGTGCTGGTAGTGATGACCCTGGTGATGAACGCGGCGGCCATCTGGTTGCGCGTGCGCTACCGCAAACGGATCAAATGGTGAGGGACGTCGCGATGGACATGTCAGTTGGCACCGTCACCCAGTCGCTCGACGCGGCCTTGCCACCACTCAAGGCCGAGGCGCGCGACCTCGATTTTTATTATGGTGAATTTCAGGCCTTGAAGAGCGTCAGCCTGCCGGTGGCGGCCAATCGGGTCACTGCGTTGATCGGCCCGTCAGGCTGCGGCAAGTCGACCTTTCTGCGCTGCTTCAACCGTATGCACGATTTATACGACGGCAGCCGCTACAGTGGCGGGATCGTGTTCCAGCCGGACGGCGTCAACATCCTCGACCGGTCGGTGGACCCAATCGAAGTGCGGATGCGTATCGGTATGGTGTTTCAGAAGCCGAACCCGTTTCCGAAGTCGATTTTCGAGAACGTGGCCTACGGGCTGCGGGTTCGGGGCGAGCGCAGCCGGCGAGTGCTGGCCGAGAAGGTGGAAACGGCGTTGCGGGACGCCTCGCTTTGGGACGAGGTCAGCGACCGCCTGGAAGACATGGCCTTCAACCTGTCCGGTGGCCAGCAGCAGCGCCTGTGCATCGCTCGCGCCCTGGCGACAGAGCCCGAGCTGATGCTGTTCGACGAACCGACCTCGGCGCTGGATCCGATTGCCACCGCCAATATCGAAGAGCTGATTCACCGCCTCAAGGACAAGGTGACCATCCTGATCGTCACCCATAACATGCAGCAGGCGGCGCGGGTCTCCGACTACACAGCATTCTTGTACCTGGGCGAGCTGGTGGAATTTGGTGACACCAATATCATCTTCACCAATCCCAGATCGAAGCGGACTGAAGACTACATCACCGGCCGCTACGGCTGACCGCGGGGTATCACCATGACGCTCGGAAAGGACGACATCGGCCATCACATTTCGCAGCAGTTCAACCAGGATCTGGAGAACCTGCGCAGTCACGTGTTGCAGATGGGTGGCGTGGTGGAGCAACAGATCGCGGACGCCATCACCGCGCTCGAAGAGAGCAACTGCGAACTGGCCCTGTCAGTGGTCGAGCGCGATCCTCACGTCAACGCGCTGGAAGTGAATCTCGACGAGGAATGCAGCCGCATCCTGGCGCGCCGCCAGCCGGCGGCCGGTGATCTGCGTCTGATCTTTGCTGTCATCAAGACCGTGACGGACCTGGAGCGCATAGGCGATCAGGCCGAACGGGTCGCGCGCACGGTACTGGAGCTGGCCAAACTGGAGCCCGGTCGTTCACGCCCGCCGATGCGTCCGATGGGTGAGCTGGTGCGACGCCTGCTGAACAAGGCACTGGATGCCTTCGCGCGTCTGGACGTGAATGCGGCCCTGGAAGTCGAACGCGAGGATCTGGAGGTTGACCGCGAATATGAGGCCGTTATGCGCCAGCTGGTCACCTACATGATGGAAGACCCGCGCTCGATCACCTGGGCATTGAATCTGGTATGGGCGGCGCGGGCCCTGGAGCGTAT
>NZ_JBFIII010000063.1 GCF_041601295.1 Immundisolibacter sp. | reverse complement strand
ACGGCGCGCTCCACCCGCTCCTGCAGGCGTGAACGGCCAGCTAGATACAGCAGGGAAATCTCCGTTTGCGGATCGCTGATTTGTTGGTGCTCACCTACCCACGACGGTGCCCACAGCTCGCAGTCTTCGGTGAACAGTGCGAGCCAGTCCTGCCATTGCTGGCGGTCGAGGCAGTAGCCCTCGCGAAACAGCAGTTCGCTGCCGGTGGCGAGTAGATCGGCATGACTCATGGCTGCCCCGCCGCGGCGTGTGCCTGGCCGCGCTCCATCTGTTCCAGCCAGGCGTTGTAGGTGCCCAGGTAAGCCGCCTCGCCCTGAATGCCGATGTTGCCGCTGATGGAATGGATGGGATTAAGGCCGATGGTGGCGGCGGCCGGGTCCGGTCCCTCGCGCAGCAACTCAAGGCCCCGGTGGTAGCCCTGGTTCCATTCGATGACGCGGGCCTGATCCCCGGCCTGGACGCGCTCGTAGACGGCGGTGTCGTCCGGCGTGGCGACGCCGGTGGCGCTGAAAAAGTCCTCGTACTGGCGAATGCGCAGGGCGCGGGCGGGTGCCGGCTCGCCCTTGGGCGCCAGGCAAAAGGCGTAGACCTCGGTCTTGTCCACCGCCACCGGCCGGATCAGGCGCATCTGGAAGGTGGCGCTTTCCACCAGCAGGATGTTCGGAAAAATGGCGATGACACGCCCGCTGACCATCATGTCGGCCCTGGCTTCGCCAACGCGAGCGGCCATCTCCTGCCACATGGCGTAGCTTGGTCGATCCTCGCGCTTGCCGGCGCCGCGCAGCCACATGGCGCCGTGGCCATTGGGAAATGTGTAGTACGACACTTGCGCGTCGGCGTTGATGAAGGTGTTCAGATCGACCGAGCGGTTCTGGTCCTTGCCCTGGCGTTTGACGCGATTCATCACCATGGTGCCGAAGCTCGCATGCAGGGTCTTGGCATGGTAGATGTCGAGGCAGTTCTCGAACACCAGTTTCCAGTTGCCACCGTAGGTGAAGTTGGCGTCACCGCGCACGATCTCCAGCCCCTCCGGTGACTGATCGATCCACGAGTCCATGAACACGCGGGCATCGCCGAGGTACTCGCTCAGGGGCATGACGTCCGGGTTCAGGCTGGCAAAGAAAAAGCCACGGTATTCCTCCAGCCGTGCCACCTGGTGCAGGTCGTGGTCGAGACCGCGAAAGGCGTCGGTGTAGGCACCAGCTGTCTCGTCGGCGACCTGCAGGCATTTGCCGGCGCTGTCGAACATCCAGCCGTGGTAGGGGCACTTGTGGCGCTGGGTGTTGCCGGCCTGGGTTGTGGCGAGCAGCGCGCCACGGTGGCTACAGTGGTTCAGGAAGGCGCGCACCACGCCATCGGCGCCGCGCTGGGTGACGATTGGCGTGCGACCAATGACGCCAGTCAGGAAGTCGTGCGGTTGCGGCAGCTGCGCCGCGTGGCCGACGAATACCCATGAGCGCTCGTAGATGTAGCGCATTTCGAGTTCGAACAATTCCGGATCGCGGAACAGATCCAGGTGCATGCGCAGCACGCCCTGGTCCGGGCGGGCATCCACGTAGCGGGAAAAATCCTTCAGCGGCAGCTCACGCACACGGGCATCCATGGGTTCTTCCTCCAGGTTCTGTCGGCGTGGTCGCCAGGTGGTACGGGAGCCGTCCGTGACACGGCGGGCCGGCCAGGGTGGATTCGCCGGTGTCCGCTTAGCGCGGGCAGGGGAATGATGCAGCTATCACCCCGACCTACACAACTGTTCAGTGAGGTGATGGCGTCGCGCCGAGGATGGGCCGAACAAATTCTTCCCAGGCTTGACCATGCCCGTTTCAGGCGGCGGTTGAGGCCGGTCCCTGCAGGGCTGCCAGGGTCAGGCGAAGCGCGTCGGGCAGGCGCTCGATCTGTACCAGGTGTGAGGCCTGATCCAGAACTTCGAGGTGTGCATGTGGCATGCCCGCCATGAAAATGTCGGCGTAGGCGACGGGAATCAGACCGTCCTGCCGACCCCACATCAACAGTGTCGGTGCCTTGATGCGCGGCAGCCGGCGATCCAGGCCCTTGTCGGGAATGGGCCACAGAAACTTGGCGGCGGCGTTCAGCGTGGACAGGCGCTGGATCAGCACCTCGACC
Source organism: Immundisolibacter sp. (assembly GCF_041601295.1). Classification (NCBI taxonomy): domain Bacteria; kingdom Pseudomonadati; phylum Pseudomonadota; class Gammaproteobacteria; order Immundisolibacterales; family Immundisolibacteraceae; genus Immundisolibacter; species Immundisolibacter sp. The sequence goes on along the minus strand of NZ_JBFIII010000063.1, from coordinate 14,809 downwards.
TGGTCGTCGACGTCGTCCGGGAGCGTGGCGATCGCCTTGGCGATCGGCGAGTCCGGGTCGACCAACATACGCGCGGCAAGATCCCGTGGGCGCATGGCGAAGATGTCCGGCATCGGGTTGTCGATGTCGAATACACCGGCCGGCGCAATGGCCACCAGGCGCTTGACGCGGCTTTGGTCGGTGGCGGCGATTTCGCAGGCGATCATGCCGCCCATGGAGTGCCCGACGACATCGACGGCATCGATATGCAAGGCGTCCAGCAGGTCGTAGTAGCCCAGCACCAGGTCCCACAGGTCGCGTACCTGGCTGATATCGTTGGACTTCGAGGTGCCCGGCATGAACGGCGCGATGACCCGGTAATGCTCGGCCAGGGCATCGAGGTAGGGATCCCAGGCCAGGCCGCCGGCGCCGTGCAGGAACAGCAGCGGCTCGCCCTGGCCGGCTTCCAGGGTGTCAATGGCCAGGCGGCGGTTGACCTGGTAGGTGTGCTCGGTGGGTTGTGGCATGTCGGTATCCCTCAGGCGGCGCTGCGGCGGGCGTCGGTGTTGGCCGGCGGATCTTCGCCAAAGCCGCTCGGCCAGAACGCCGACGCATCCCATTCGGGCCACAGGTTGCGGATGTGCGGCAGCACCCCCTCGGCAAACAGGTTCAGGTTCTTCAAGGACAGGTGCTGGGGCATGGAGCCGCAATGGAACAGCCAGATCAGGTTGCCGACATGCAGTTCGCGCGCCGCCTCGATGATCTGCTCGCGCACCGTTTCCGGCGAACCGGCGATGATGTAGCCGCTTTCCACCAGTTCCTTCCAGCCGAAGCCTTCGTCCAGGACCGACTTGCCGAACTTGGCCGTGCCATCGAGCTGCGAGCGCAACCCGGCGCGCAGGCTGGCCGGGGTGCGATAGCCCGGCGCCTCGACGAAGCGCGGATCGATGTGCATGCACTTGGCGAAGAAGTACTTGACGTGTTCCTCGTAATCGATCTGCGCCTGGGCGTCGGTTTCCGATACGCAGATGAACTGCGCGTAGCCGGCGCGGTAGGGGTTGCGGTCCTTGCCGAGCGCATCGGCGCGGTCCCAGAACGGTCCCATCACCTTCTTGGCGTACTTGTGGCCGAAGAACGACAGGTACGAGAACGAGTAGTCGTTCAGCAGCGAGAAGTCGTAGGTCTCGACGCTGCCGCCGCCGGGAATCCACACCGGCGGGTGCGGGCGCTGGGCGGTGCGCGGCCAGGTGTTCACGTAGCGCAGCTGGTTGTACTTGCCGTTCCAGGTGAACACTTCATCCGTGGTCCAGGCCTTCATCACCAGCTCGTGCGCCTCGTAGTAGCGCTCGCGCATCTCCGACGGGTTGATGCCGTAGACGTAGTTGGTGTCCATGGAGGTGCCGACCGGAAAGCCGGCGATGAACTTGCCGCCCGACAGCACGTCCAGCATGGCCATTTCCTCGGCCACGCGGATCGGCGGGTTGTACAGCGCCAGGCTGTTGCCGAGCACCACCACCGAGGTGGTGTCCGAATGGCGCACCTTGCGCGACAGGATCGACGCCATCAGGTTTGGCGAGGGCATCAGGCCGTAGCCGTTGCTGTGATGCTCGTTCACGCCGACCGCGTCGTAGCCCAGGTCCACCGCGGTTTCCAGCGCGTCCAGGTAGTCGTGGTAGTACTGGTGGCCCTTGCGCGGGTCGTACAGCTTGCGCGGGATGGTGACCCATACGCTGTCGTATCGGGTCTCGAAGTCCGCCGGCAAATCCTTGTACGGCATCAGGTTGAAGGCAACGACTTTCATTCGTATGTTCCTCTCGGTCGGGTAGGCATCCGGGTATGGCCGACCGGCCGCGCCCTAGTGTCCTGAGCCTGTATAACAAACCGCGTCGCCGCTGTCCTGTTCGCCGGTTCGTTGGCCGCCCCGGGGGCTGGGCGCCGGGGGGGTGCTGCGGCATAGTGGGCCATGTCTGGCAGATCCACGGCGGGTAGGTGTCAATGCCGCTGAGTGTTTTTCATCCCGCGGTTGCCGCCTGGTTCGACAAGACCTTTGCCGGGCCAACGTCGGCGCAGCTGGCCGCCTGGCCGGCCATCCGTGGCGGGCAGCACACCCTGCTCGCCGCGCCAACCGGCTCGGGCAAGACGCTGGCGGCCTTTCTGACCGTCATCGACGATCTGGTCCGCGTCGGTTTGGCGCGGCCGCTGCCCGAAGGCGTACAGGTGCTGTACGTGTCGCCGCTGCGGGCGTTGTCGGCGGATATTCACAAGAACCTGCAACTGCCGCTGGCCGGTATCCGCGACGAGTTGCTGATGCGCGGCCTGCCGGACGTGCCGATCCGCGCCGGGGTGCGCACGGGTGACACGCCGCAGGCCGAGCGCGAGCGTCAGCGCCGCCAGCCACCGCATATTCTGGTGACCACGCCAGAGTCGCTGTACATCCTGCTGACCTCCAAGTCCGGTCGCGTCATGCTCGGGGGCGTGCGGACTGTCATCGTCGACGAAATCCACGCCATGGCGGCCAGCAAGCGCGGTTGTCACCTGATGCTGTCGCTGGAACGCCTTACCGCGCTGATCGGCGCGTCGCCGCTACGCATTGGTTTGTCGGCCACCCAAAAGCCGATCCGCCGGATTGCCGACTATCTGGTCGGTGCCGACGGCGACTGCGCGGTGATCGACACCGGTCATGTGCGCGAGCGGGACCTCGCGATCGAAGTGCCAGACTCACCGTTGACCGCGGTCATGGCGAACGAGGTCTGGACCGAGGTCTACGACCGCCTGGCGGCGCTGGTTGCTGAACACCGCACCACGCTGGTGTTCGTCAACACGCGGCGCCTGGCAGAACGGGCGGCGCGCCACCTGGCCGAACGCATCGGCGAGGAGTTCGTCACCGCCCACCACGGCAGCCTGGCCCGGCGCCACCGGCTGGATGCCGAACAGCGCCTCAAATCCGGCCAGCTCAAGGCGCTGGTGTGCACGGCTTCGCTGGAGCTGGGTATCGACATTGGCGACGTCGACCTGGTGTGTCAGCTCGCGTCGCCCAAGTCCATTGCCACTTTTTTGCAGCGGGTCGGGCGCTCCGGCCACACCGTGGGCGGCCTGCCCAAGGGACGTCTGTTTCCGCTGTCGCGGGACGATCTGGTCGAATGCACGGCGTTGCTGGATGCGGTGCGGCGGGACGAACTGGACGCCATTGGCATCCCGCAGGCGCCGCTCGATGTGCTGGCGCAGCAAATCGTGGCCGAGGTTGCAGCCCGGGAATGGGACGAGGCCGACCTGTACCGCTGTTTGACGCGTGCCCATCCATACCGGCAACTGGCGCGCGCGGACTACACCGCGGTGGTCAAGATGCTGGCCGATGGCTACACCACGCGCCGTGGCCGACGCGGCGCGTACCTGCACCGCGATGCCGTACACGGCCGGCTGCGCGCCCGCCGCGGCGCGGCCCTGGCGGCGGTGACCAATGGCGGAGTGATCCCGGATCAGTTCGACTGCGACGTGCTGCTGACGCCAGACAGTTTGCGTATCGGCAGCGTGAATGAGGACTTTGCCTTCGAGAGCCTGCCCGGAGACATCTTTCAGCTTGGCAACGTGTCCTACCGCATTCTTAAGGTCGAGACCGGGCGCATGTTCGTTCAGGATGCGCACGGCCAGCCGCCCAACATACCGTTCTGGTTCGGCGAGGCGCCCGGTCGTACCAACGAGCTGTCAGCCGCGGTGTCGCGATTGCGCCAGGACCTGGCCATGTGGCTGGATGACGGCGGACCGCCGGCCGCCGTGGCGGCGCTCACCGAACGGCTGTGTCTGCCGCTGGCGGCCGCGCGGCAGCTGGTCGATTATCTGGCGGCGGCCAGGGCGGCGCTCGGAGCGTTGCCGACACTGGATACGGTGATTTTCGAGCGTTTTTTCGACCAGACCGGCGACCAGCACCTGGTCATCCACGCGCCGTTCGGTTCGCGCATCAACAAGGCCTGGGGCCTGGCCCTGCGCAAGCGCTTTTGCCGGCGCTTCAACTTCGAGCTGCAGGCGGCGGCGCTGGAGGACAGCATCGTTATCTCGCTGGGGGCGGTGCACAGCTTTCCACTGCACGAACCGGCTGGCTACCTGAAACTCGCCAGCGCGCGCGAGGTGCTGATCCAGGCCTTGATTGCCGCGCCACTGTTCGAGGCGCGCTGGCGCTGGGTGGCGACCGCGGCGCTGGCCATCCTGCGCCAGCGCGGTGGCCGGCGCGCGCCACCACAGTGGCAGCGCAACGACGCGCAGGATCTGGTCGCCGCGGTGTTTCCGGACCAGATCGCCTGTGCCGAGAATCTGAACGCCGAGCGCAGCGTCCCGAACCATCCGCTGGTGCAGCAGACCGTTGTCGACTGCCTGAGCGAATCCATGGACGTGGATGGCTTTCTGGGCGTCCTGGCCGGCATCGAAAGCGGCGCTATTCGCATTCTGACCTGCGACCTCACCGCCCCCTCGCCGCTGGCCGAAGAGATTCTCAATGCGCGGCCGTATGCCTTTCTGGACGATGTGCCGGCCGAGGAGCGGCGTACGCTGGCCGTACGCCCGGCGCCGGCGGATCTGTCGGCCAGCGCGGCGCTGGGAGTGTTGCTGCAGGACGCCATCGACCGCGTGCGCGTCGAGGCCTGGCCACAGGCGCACAGCGACGACGAGTTGCATGACGCGCTGCTGCTGCTGGGCTTTATCAGCGCCGCCGAGGCGGCGCGCCAGGCCGTGTGGAGGCAAAGCCTGACGGCGCTGGCCGTGGACGGGCGGGCGACCTGTCTGACCACCGACTCGGTCGCGCTGTGGGTGGCGGCCGAGCGCCTGGCCGAAGCCCGTGCCGTATTGCCTGCCGGCGTAGCCAGCCCGCCGATTGCGGCCATCACCGATGGCCCGGCACCCACGCCGCAGGACGCCCTGCGCGAGCTGCTGCGCAGCCGTCTGGAGGGGCTCGGTCCAGTCACGCAGGTACAGCTCGCAGCATCGCTTGGCCTGTCCCCGACGAGCATCGAACCGGCCCTGCTGGCCCTGGAGGGCGAAGGCTTTGCTTTGCGTGGGCGCTACACGCCAGACAGCATTGATGAGGAATGGTGCGAACGCGGCCTGTTGGCCCGCATTCACCGCTACAGCCTGGACCGGCGGCGGCGCGAAATCGCGCCAGTCAGCGAGGTCGACTACCGCCGTTTCCTGCGCCGCTGGCAGGGCCTGGACGAGCCGTGTGAAGGGCCACAGGCGCTGTACGCCGTCATCGAACAACTGGAAGGTCTGCCCCAGCCGGCAGCGGCCTGGGAAGGCGACCTGCTGCCGGCGCGAATGGTCGGCTATCTGCCGTTCTGGCTCGATCAGCTGTGTGCCGAAGGGCGCGTGGCGTGGTTGCGTCTGCTCCCGCCACGCCTGAGCCGCGAGCGCCCGCGCGCCGTGTCACCGGTGCGCAGCACGCCGATTGCGCTGGTGCCGCGCGAGCATCTGCATTATTGGCGCGCGCTGATTCGCCCGTCAGCTATCGAGCCAAGCTTGTCGTCGCCCGCGGCCCGGGTGCGGGACGCGATGGCGGCGCTGGGCGCGTCGTTTTTTGCCGATCTGGTCAGCGCCACGGGCCTGCTGCGCACGCAGGTGGAGCAAGCCCTGGCCGAGCTGGTGGCGTTGGGGCTGGTCACGTCGGACAGCTTTTCCGGCTTGCGAACGCTGATCACGCCCGCCAGTCAGCGTCCGAGTTTTGCGCCGCGCCGCTACCGCAGCCCGCGACTCCGGGTGGCCGGCGTCGGCGCCGCTGGTCGCTGGTCGCTGTTGCCCGCGCTCAGCGACGCGATCGATTCCAAACAGCGTGATGCCGCCATCGAACACGTTGCTCATACGCTACTGCTACGCCACGGGGTGGTGTTTCGGGCCGCGCTGGAGGGCGAGACCGTCATCCCCGCCTGGCGCGAGTTGCTCTATGTTTACCGCCGGCTTGAGGCACGTGGCGAGCTGCGTGGCGGGCGCTTCGTGGAACGCTTTGCCGGCGAGCAGTATGCTGCGGCAGAAGCGCTGGACATGTTGCGCGACCAGCGCCGTCGCTCGGCTGCAGCGCCGCCCGAAGCCGCGGTACAGTTTGCCTAGTCAGCCTGATCTAGCCACGTCCACAACATTAGGAGTAAGGCCCATGAATATCTGTCTTTCACCCGGCGGCGGCAGCGTTTACGACTCACCTGCCTGGTCCGGCCGCTTGCTGGTCGGTACCCAGGGTGGCGTGGTGGAACTTGAAGAACTGTCTGACAGCTGGCGAGAAGTCGGCCGGGGCCTGACCGAACACCACGTCTGTGCCCTGATAGCCGAGCCGGTCAGTGGCAATTACTACGCCGGTACCCACGATGCCGGGGTGTTCGTAAGTCCGGATGGCCGGCACTGGCAGCCGGCCAGCAAGGGTCTTGAACACAGCAACGTGTTCAGCATGACCAGCGTGCGCCGCCCGGACGGCAAGGTGCGGCTGTATGCGGGTACCGAGCCGGCGGCGCTGTTCGAGAGCCGGGATTTTGGCGAGTCCTGGCAGCGTCTGACAGGCCTTGAGGCGACCACCGGCCGGGACGGCTGGATGTTCCCGGCGCCGCCGTTCGTCGCCCACATCAAGCAGATCGCCGTCGACCCGCAGGACGCGAACGCCATCTATATCTGCGTCGAGCAGGGTGGTCTGTACAGCAGCCGCGACGCCGGCCAGACCTGGATCGAACACACCGCCGGCATGCCTAACGACGCCCACCGCGTGCTGTTGCATCCAACCCGAAGCGGTCGCCTGTTCCTGGCCAACGGCTTTTTTTTCAATCGCAGCGACGATAGTGGAAAAACCTGGTTCGAGATGAAAGAGCAAACCCGCAAGATTGGCTATGCCGACCCGCTGGTCTACCACCCGCGCCGGCCGGAGACGATGTTTGTCAGCGGCGCCTTCGCCACGCCGGACACCTGGGTCAAGGGCAGCGCTGACGTGAGCATTGCCCGTTCCCGGGACGGTGGCGACAGCTGGCAGTACGCCCGTGGCGGGTTGCCGGCGGAAATCCGTCCTTCGGTCGAGGCCATGTGCCTGGAGGCCATGGGCGATGCCTGCCGGGTGTTCATTGGCAACACCGACGGCGAGGTCTGGATGACACAGGACGAAGGTGAGCAGTGGCGCCGGATCGGCGCCGGCATGCCGCCGGTGAGCAAGTGCTTTCACGCTGACCTCATCAACGGCAAGCTCGACCTGACCGAAGTACGTATTCCGGACGAGATCCGGGCGCTCATGGAGCAGATGGTGCAGCGGCCGGCCTAGCCGGCCGCAGAGGGACGCTTGCCCGCCAGTTGCGTGGTGGGCCGGGCAATGCCGAATCCACTAAGGTGCGGTCAGGGACGTTTCACTGCCCTGATCGGGTCCGCAGCCTCGGCGTTTTGCCAATAGAGCCAAAGCAAGGCCACAGCGGCGTGGCTTGAGTCCACTGCTCCACCCACGGACATCGGGTGCTGTCCGGTGCGGGCGTGGCTGTCGCCGCCAAGTTTTCCAAAGCTATATATCCGTCTGATACCAGGCTGGCCAGTGTCGGTGTGTGATTGGAACCGATGTTCTGGTTTGCCCGGGGCCGGTCGTGTTGTTGGGCCGGGTGTAACCCTCTCGGATGCACCGGTATGTGGCGCTGACGGGAAGTGCGTACGCTAGACCGTGACCAGCGCAGATACCGGTTATTCATCGTCCAAAACGACCCGGTGATCAACACCGCAGATTGGTCGCGCCCTGGGGTCGGGCAGCAGGCGCTTTCGCCACACTTCATCGGGGTGCCGGTTCGATGTGCATGAGGCACCGGAGCCGGAATGGATGCACCTCCTTCTGCACCAGCCGCCGCCATCCGCTGTCGTAACAGACCGGCCCGGCCCGCGTGGATCACGAGCAGCGAACAGCAACGTGGTGTAGGGCCGTTGGGTCTGGTCTGTTGCTCAAGGATTTCCTGGGAACGGTCGACATTGGCAACCGACCCCAGGAGATTGTGAATGGTTCGCCGCCTGTTGTTTGCCCGATTCGTTGCCTGTGCCAGCCTGCCGCTGTGGCTGGCGGCCTGCGTTCCGGCCAAGCCACTGTCCGTGGGCGTTCATCCGTGGATCGGTTACGAGTCGTTCTACCTGGCTGGCGAGTTTGGTTGGTTGCCGCCTGGCGTGGCTTTCCAACAGGAAGGGGCTGCCCGTGATTCGCTGGCCGCGCTCAAGGCGGGCACGCTGGATGCTGCGACCTTGACGCTGGATGAGGTCGTGCGCGCGCGCGCGGGTGGTCTGCGGCTGACCGTGGTGTTGGTGCTGGATGTCTCGTCCGGCGTCGACATGGTGTTGGCGCAGCCGGGCATCACGCGGCTCGCCAACCTGGCCGGAAAACGCATCGGTGTGGAGCGTTCGGCCATGGGCGCGCTGGTACTCAAATACTCGCTTATGGAAGCGGGACTCGCAGCGGATGCTGTGACCGTCGTCGAATTGTCGCCCGATCAGCAGCTTGCCGCCTGGCGCGAACGCCGGGTGGATGCGGTAGTGACCTATGGGCCGAATGCCGCCTTGCTGTTACGCGAAGGCGCCGTGAAGCTGCTGGACAGCCGCAAGATGCCGGCGAATCGCTTTGGCGTGCTGGCTGTGCGGCATGATCGCCTGCCCGGGCGCGAAGATGCACTCCGGGCATTGCTGGGTGCGCATTTTCGAGCCCTGGAGCACCTTCGCAATAACCGGCCGGACGCCGTGTATCGCATCGCCGCGCATCAGGGCATCCGCGCCAGCGAGGTCGTGCGCGCCATGGCTGGCGTGAGCTTGCCCGACCTGGCTGGCAACCGTCACTACCTCGCGCCGGGGTCTTTGTTTGAGCAGGAGGTCCGCCGACTGAACGAGGTCATGACGCACGATCGGCTCGTGCCGCTGGGCAACCCTCTGGTCGATCTGGTCGACGCGGGTTTCTTGCCGTCAGAAGAAGCATTCTTCCTGTGAGGGTCCGCAGCCAGCTCCTGTTACTGACAGCGCTGGCGCTGTCGAGCCTGGGGTTTGCTCACGCCGAGGTACTGGTCCTTGGAGTTCTGGCCGAACGGCCCAAACCGGCCATCGAGGCACAGTATCAGCCGCTTGCGGATTACCTGACTGCGCACCTGCCGGGCATTCAGGTCGATCTGGTGGTGTTGGACCAGGACGAGATGGAACATGCCCTCCGGGCCAGCCGGCTTGATCTGGCGCTGGTTGGGCCGAGTTTTTACGTCACGCTGCGCAGTCGTAGCAGCCTGAGTGGCGCGCTTGCCACCCTGATGAGCCTGCACGATGGGCAGGCCACCACCAGTCTGGGTGGCGTCATCGTCACCGCCGCGGCGCGGGGTGGTATCAACACGGTGGCGGACCTGAAGGGAAAGCGGATTGCGATTCCCGGAAAGCAGTTTCTCGGGGGTTATCCGAGTCAGGCCTATGAACTTGAACGAGCGGGTATCCACATGCCCAGTGGCGTCGCGCTGCAGGTGCTCGGCAGTTACGATGCCGTGGTCAGCGCGGTGCTGGAGGGACGGGCCGACGCGGGTTTCGTGCGTACCGGCACGATCGAGACTCTGACGGCCGCCGGTAAGCTTGACCCGGCCAGCCTGCGCATCCTTAACCTCCAGAATCTGGCCGGGTATCCGTTCGCTGCCTCCACGCGCCTTTATCCCGAGTGGCCCATTGTTGCGTTGCCGCATGTGGACGAGCGCACCGTGCGCCGCGTTGCCAGTGCCCTGTTCGCCATGCCGCCGGTCCCGGCCACCGGTTTTGGTGGCTTTGCTCCGCCGATGGATTATCTGGCGGTGGAGAATCTGGCCCGCGCACTGCGCATCCCGCCTTACGATCAGACGCCTGGATTCACCTGGCGTGATGCATGGCAAAAATTTCAGATTGCCGGGATTATCCTGGCCGTGGGCCTCGTGTGCATCGGTATCCAGCTGGTGCTGTTGGCGCGCCGTAATCGGTTGCTTGCGCACGCCGGCACGGCGTTGGAGCAATCGATGGCAGCGCAAAAAGCCATCCTGTCGGCCGTACCCCATCCGATGCTGGAGCTTGACGCCAGCGGTCGCATCCTGAACGTCTGGGCGAGCAGTTGGGATACTTTCTCCGTCAGCCGGGACAAACTTCTGGGACACCCAGTGTCCGAGGTCTTACCCGAGCAGGCTGTCGGCCAGGTGTATCTGGCCTTGAGCGAGGCGGCCACCAAGGGCCGGGCCTATGGTCAGCAGATCCAAACCGCCAAGAATCTCTGGTTCGAGTTGTCCGTGAGCAGGGTCGAGGACAGCACGCCGCAGCGATTCATCGTGCTGGCCAGCAATATCACCGAGCGCCGACGCGGAGAGGAACAGCTGGAAATCGCCGCCAGCGTATTTACCCATGCCAGTGAAGGCATTGTGATCGCGGATGCGACGGGCCATATCGTCAACGTCAACGCTGCCTATTCGCGGATTACCGGCTATGGGCGCGCCGAGCTGGTGGGACGCAGCGCCCACGAGTTCGAGACCAAAGACCAAGGAGCCGGATTCACGGTCGCCATCTGGCGTGACCTGGCGGACGTCGGGCAGTGGCAGGGCGAGGTTCGGAACCGGCGCAAGAACGGCAAGTTCTATCCGGCAATTCTGAACATAAATTCGGTGCTCGACGCGACTGGTGAGCCCACACACTATGTGGCGGTGCTGACCGATATTTCGGTGCTCAAGGAGCAGCAGCGCAAGCTTGAGGACATCGCCTACCACGATGCCTTGACCGGCCTGCCGAATCGGGCGCTGTTAGCTGACCGATTGCAGCAGGCGATGGCGCAGGCGGAGCGCCGCGCGGACCGTCTGGCGGTGCTCTATCTCGATCTTGACGCCTTCAAGGCGGTGAACGACACCTATGGTCACGGCCAGGGTGATGCACTCCTGATTACCATCGCCCGTCGTCTCAAAGCGGCTCTGCGTGAAGGCGATACCCTGGCCAGAATGGGTGGGGACGAGTTCGTTCTCGTGCTCAACGACATGAGCCGCGAAGACGATTACGTGCCGCTACTGGGTCGACTGCTGGCGGCCGCATCTGATCCAGTGTCCCTGGACGATCTGGTGCTTCGCGTGTCTGCCAGCATCGGGGTGACCTTCTATCCGCAGGCCCAGGAAGTCGGCCCTGAACACCTGGTGCGCCAGGCCGATCAGGCGCTTTACCAGGCCAAGCTCGCGGGCAAGAACCGCTACGAGATCTACGATCCCGACATGGATGACGTGGTCCGGCATCGCCACGAAAGCCTGGGCGAGATTCGACGCGCCCTGCAGGCGCATGAGTTCGTGCTGCATTACCAGCCCAAGGTAAACATGCGCACCGGTGAGGTAGTCGGCGCCGAAGCCTTGATCCGCTGGCAGCACCCGGTGCGTGGCCTGTTGCAGCCCGGGGAGTTCCTGCCATTGCTCGAGGATCACGCGGCCAGCGTTGATCTGGGCGAATGGGTGATCAGCGCCGCGTTGGCGCAGATGCAGGCCTGGCAAGCAGCCGGGCTGGATATTCCGGTCAGCGTGAACGTAGGCGGCGGGCAGCTGCAGCAGCCTGATTTTGTGGGCCGCCTGCGCTTACTGCTGGCGGCCTGCCCAGGGGTTAGGAAAGGCAGCCTGGAGCTTGAAGTACTCGAAACCAGTGCGCTTGAAGACATCGAGCACGTGTCCGAGGTGATGGCCGCGTGCCGCGAGATCGACGTGACGTTTGCGATCGACGATTTTGGTACTGGCTATTCGTCGCTGCTGTATTTGAAACACCTGCCAGTCACGCGGATCAAGATCGACCAAAGTTTCGTTCGCGGCATGCTCGATAACGCCGATGACCTTGCCATCCTGGACGGCGTGCTCGGTTTGGCGGCGGCCTTTGGGCGGCAGGTGATCGCCGAAGGCGTGGAGACAGCCGAGCAGGGCGAATTGCTGTTGCGCTTGGGCTGCCAGTTCGCTCAAGGCTATGGAATTGCCCGGCCGATGCCGGCTGGCGAGTTCGCCGTCTGGGTGGGCAATTGGCACCCACACGAGGCCTGGATGAGTCCGCAGGCGCATGTCAGTCGCGACGAGTGGCCGTTGCTTTTGGCGGATGTTGAACACCGGGCCTGGATACGTGGCCTGGAGGCGTGCTGCAAGGGCGAACGAGTAGGGCCAGCTCCTCTGGACGTCCACGAGTGTCGCTTTGCCCAGTGGGTGAGCAGCGAGGGGCGGGCGCGATACGGCGCGTACCCGGTTTTTCAGGCGATGCAGAAGCTGCATCGGGACGGCCACACGCTCGCCGACGAATTGCTTGATCTACACGGTCAGGGTGCGTCTGCCAAGGCCGCAGCCCGCATAGCCGAGTTGTATGCCGTGCAGGACGCATTGCGGGGTTATATGGGTGGCTTTCTGAATTCCATCGATCTGGCCCCCGACGACCAGCTAGTTGATGTGGCGTAAATGGCTCACGGGGTGGGCGATCGCCGGTCCAAAAAGGCCATCTTCGTTACCGGGATACCCCATTGGGTGGGCGCCACAACCGAAAACGGCCAATTTAAGTGAGTTGACTATGCATTGATTCAAACGGGCTCGTCTGAAAATCCCCGTGGTACTGCTTGACAGATTATCCGATTTTTATTAACGGCGCAGGTTTCCAGCAGATAGTCCGTTTAGGTCGTATTGAGAAACCGGTCTCCATGGCTATTCACAGGCCAGTCAATTGGCGTTTCTATGGGTTGTTCGCGCGGCCACGCTGGTCTGATTTGCAGAATCCAGTTGGGTCTTCATTCTGAACAGACATACTGCGAGTAGCGCGAAATCAAGAGCCATTGCCGATCATCACTCGTGCTTTTATTACTGTGTCTGGTACCTAAGTACAGTCTTTTATTGCTTGTTTGTGCTAGCCGAGAAAGATAGCCTGCAAGTCGGGGCGTGGCTAGAGGCCAAAAACCATTAATCATTAATACAGGAATTCTGTTATGGCTATTGTGGGTACAAGCGGGAACAACATCATTAATGGCACCGCATTCGGAGATTTGATCAATGCTGGTGGTGGCGATGACATCGTTCACGGCGGCGATGGCTTTGACGTCATTCTTGGGGGCTGGGGAAATGACACGCTTTATGGCGACGGCGGGGACGACGTCCTGCTCGGCGGCAATGGGAACGATACGCTTTATGGCGACGATGGGAGCGACGCAGCCAGCGGCGGTAACGACGTTCTCTATGGAGGCTACGGCGCCGACGTGATGTGGGGCGAGGGCGGCCACGACCTGCTGTTTGGCGGTGGGCACAACGACACACTCCACGGCGGGGCCGGCGACGATCTGTTATTCGGCGGTGCCGGCAACGATACTCTCAATGGTGGTGACGGTAACGATCTACTCGCAGGCAATGCGGGTAACGACACTTTGAACGGCGGAGCTGGAATTGATCTTCTGGACTTTTCCGGCGTTGCCGGGGCATGGTCATTCACCCTGGGGGCAGGTGGTTCCGGCACTGCCAGTGTGGACGGAACGGACACTTATTCCGGGATGGAGGGGGTCATCGGGAGTGCTGGCGCCAATAGCCTGACCGGTAACGAGGGCGACAATATCCTGCGTGGCGGTGGGGGGAATGACGAATTGGACGGCGCGGATGGAAACGACGTCCTGGATTTTTCTGACGCGACGTTCGGTCTGAATTTCACGTTGAATCAGGGTACTAACGACGGTGGATGGTGGAGCACCGGAGAGCTGTCCGGAATCGGTACCGATGCGTACCGCAATATGGAAGGCGTGATCGGTTCCAGTTTTATCGACAACCTCACCGGCTCAGACCTGGATGACTTTCTCGACGGTGGTGGAAGTACCGATCTGCTGTTTGGGGGCGGCGGCAACGATACCCTGCGCGGCGGCCTCGGGGCGGACACGATTTTGGGCGGCTCAGGTAGTGACACGTTCCTATGGAAAGCGGCTGACATTACGCCAGGCGATACGTCGACCGATACGATCCTGGATTTCAGCGTTCTGTTGCCTGACTCCGGCGGGGATGTGCTCGATATCTCGGACTTGTTACTGGGCTATAACTCTGAAACGCCGGCTGCCTTTCTTATGTTGACCCCGGTCGACATGGGTATAAACACTGTGTTGAGCATCGATCGTGACGGCTCGGGCGGGGACTATGAATTCCAGGACCTGGTCACGCTGGTAGGGGTGTTCGGACAGGATATCGACACCTTGCTTGCCAATGGCAATATTGACGTGACGGCCTAAGGACACGCTGAAGTATTCAGCGTTTCCCGCAGCGCAAGGATGCGCTCACAAAATCTGTGGCTGTAAGCCATTGATTTTGTGAGTCATCGGAAAACCACGCTTTTCCGATGGCGGGCGCTAAGAAATCCAGAACGGATTTATTCAGCGCTTCCCTAAGCGGCTCGCTGGCAGCAGCTCTGGCCTGGCCCCGGGCACTCGGAGCTTATTTCCGCAGGTTGCAATAACGCGTGTCCGGCGCCCTGGACCTATACCGGACGCATGGGGTTGTCCCTATGGACAACCGTAAAACTTGTTTTGGGCAAGCGCGCCGGGTTAGTCTACCCGACCGGCCACAGACGGCATCGGCTTGATATAACGTGGGGATTAATCATGGCAACGATATACGGTACTGAGTGGAACGATTTCAAGGCTGGCGGTTGGGGCAACGACACGATCTACGGCTATGGAGGCGATGATCTCCTGAACGGCGGCGGCGGTGATGACACTATTTACGGTGGCTCCGGGGTCGACATCATCACCGGATATTGGGGCAACGATACGCTTTATGGCGGGGCTGACAACGATTTCGTCTACGGTGGAAATGGCAACGACATTTTATACGGGGACGACGGCCTCGACACTGAGGCGGGTGGT
>NZ_JBFIII010000062.1 GCF_041601295.1 Immundisolibacter sp. | reverse complement strand
CTCGTGCAGGCTGCGGGCGATACCCGCAATCCGCACCAGCAAGGCTCTTTTGAGCAGCATGTCGGCTCGACTGCGAAACGGCTGTCGACCCCAGCTCAGGCTCAGCTCCTCCAGGGTGATCGTATCGGGCAGTGCCTCGGTCAAAATAAACGACTGTCGTCGCAGGGGATTCAGTCCACGTTCGCCCTCCCCTGCCAGAGATACGGTGGGCACCCCCAGCGCCTGCAAGCGACGAATACCCCGCGCCTCGGTATCGGCACCCAGCACCGGCCAGCGAAGTTGCGACAGATTCTTGGCAACTTCACGCAAGCTGACGCCGAAATGGCGCTTCAAGAAGTATTCACGACCGCCAATCGTGACGCGCAGGGTCTCCCGCTCCTTGACCCGTCGCTGCACCACCCCGGGCAACACCATCAGCGCGTCGAAGGCGGCTGGTGGCAGCGCCGACGAAACCTGCGGTACCAATGTGATCCGCATCAGGCGTACATCGCCAGCAGCCGCGTTTCGATCACTTCGGCAGCGGTCTGGCCAAGGCTGTACAAGTCCGCGGTCTGGCCATAGGCGATACCGGCTTCACGCCACCGCGCGCGTTCCGGCGAGACAAGCATCCGCGATAAGTGCTGGTTCATGCCGGCCTGGCTGAACGGTTCCGGCAGTACCGTGCCACATCCGGACTGCTGGACGTGTACGCAAAATCCACAGCTGCTGGTCGTCAGTACCGGTAGACCGGCAACAATGGCCTCGACCAGTACCGAACCGGTGTTCTCGTAGTAAGCCGGGTGCAGCAACAGATCGGCGCCCTGCAGAAAGAACGGAATATCGTCCCGACCATCCAGGATGGTGAGCGCGCCGGCCACACCCAGTTTCCTCGCCAGGCGACGGAACAGCCCCGGCTTGTCACGACCGATTGCGATAAGACGGGTGCGGGCCCGCAGCATCGGCGGCAACGCCGCCAGCGCACGCAGGCTGCGGTCAAGCCCTTTCATGCGAAAGCCCGAACCGATTGTCAGCAATAAATACTCCGACTCGCCAATACCAAATTCCGCGCGCAGCGTGGCGCGCTGTTCGGGGGCCGCATCGGTTGCCCGACGATCCTGGCCAATGCCCGGTGGCAAGGCGTGAAAACGGCTCGCGGGCGTGCCGTAACTGGCTTGATACGAGCGCGCCTCGCTGTCGGATATTGCCAGAATTTCGGTATGACTCTGTGGCGAGAACACGGCCTGCTCGGCCGCAATGAAGGCCCGGTAGCGGCCCGACAACCGATGCCAGAACGGCCGCTTCGCCATGCGCGCGTGGTAGCAGGTATCGGCGGCGTAATAAAGATCCAGACCCGGCAGTTTGTTGCACCCGACCCGACCGTCGAAGCCCTGCGCGGCCAGCGCGAATGCCCGGGCAAAATTTGCGTAGCGGGTATGGTTGGTGAGTCCACGCACCGGCAACAGATGCACCGGCAAGTCCGGATCAAGGTCGCCTTGCCACTGCATGGCAAAGAACTCCACCTGGTGGCCGCGTGCCCGCAGTGCGCGTGCAATGCGCAGCGCGTTGCGCTGCATGCCACCGTATGGGAAGTACTTGAACAGACAAAAGGCGATCTTCACCCGCCCTCCCGTTGCGCGCACAGCGCCTGCCACACCGTGGCGGCGTTCATCTGGCCGAAACAGGGCGGCTGCGGGCCGTCATCAAGCGCAAAGCGACAGTCGCGGCGCAGACATGGCGCACACGCATAAACCGCCTGCAAACGCCGCTGGCGGGTGCCCCAGGTGCCGGTCAGCTCGGGATCGGTCGCGCCATACAGGGACACCGTCGGCACACCCAGCGCACTCGCCAGATGGGTGGGACCACTGTCCACGCCGACCACCCCTCGCGCGCCTGCCAGGGTCGCCGCCAGCTGCGGCAGATCGAGCGGTGCCAGCACCTTGGCATGCGGCGCGCCGACCGCCAGCGCCTGCGCCCGGCTATGCTCGGTGGCGTCACCCCACGGCAACAGCACCCGCAGGCCCGCCTGCCCGGCGTGGTCAATCAACGCGCGCCAGTGCGCTTGAGGCCACAGCTTGCTCGGCCAACTGCTGCCGTGCAGAAACACCACGTAGTCACCCTGCTGTGTCGACGCCGGCAGGCGCTCCCGGACGATGCCATAGTCCGGCGGAGTCGGTCCTGGTTGGTAACCCAGCGCGGCACCGAACAGCACGCGCAGGCGCTGCACCGCGTGCTGACGGCGATCCACCGCTACGCGGCGCTTGTAAACCAGGGCCGCCAGTCCCTCACGGGCGCTGTGCCGGTCGAAACCCACCGTGGCGCCGCGTGCCAGGAGCGTCACCGGCGCGGTCTTTAGCAGACCCTGCGCGTCCAGGACACAGTCGTAACGGCGCCCGCGCAACGCCGAACTGAACACCGACCACTCACCCGAGCGCAGTGCCGCCAGTGGCGCGCGCCGCCACCGGCGCAGCGCCAGCGGCAACACCCTGGTCACTGCCGGATGCCAGGCCGGGATGGCGGCATAGGCTTCTTCCACCACCCAGTGACACTCCAGCGCGGGCACATGCGCCTTGGCCTCGGTCAGCGCTGGCAGGGCATGCAACACGTCACCCAGGGACGAGGTCTTGACCAATAACAGCTTCACGCATCCAGCTCCGCCGCGGCGGCCAGCACCCGCTCCGGGTCAAGATCGTTCAGGCAGCGCAGGTGACCGAGCGGGCACTCGCGTTTGAAACACGGGCTGCACGACAGGGCCAGGCTCACCACCCGGGCCCGTGCCGATAACGGTGGTGTAAAACCGGGGTCCGAGGACCCGTACACCGCAACCAAGGGCCGGCCCAGCGCCGCCGCCACGTGCATCAAGCCACTGTCGTTGCTGACCACAAGATCGGCCGCGGCGATGACATCGCAAACCTCCCCAAGATCGGTGCGCCCGGCCAGATCGATACAGCCATCACCGGCAGCGGCCTTGACCTGGGCCGTGATGGACGCGTCCCTGGCCGAGCCGACCAGCCAAACCTGCCAGCCGCGCTGGCGATAATGGCGCGCCAGCGCGGCAAAATGCACAGCTGGCCAGCGCTTGGCCGGACCAAACTCGGCGCCCGGACACAACAGCAATACCGGTGCGCTGCCCGTACTGAGCCCCAAGCTCGCCAAGGTCCGCGCAACCACCACCGGGTCGGCGTTCAGCCGTGGCTGAAGCGTGCCTGGCAGCGGCGCACCGGCGCCGAGACCGAGCGCAGCAAAGCGCTGCACTGTCATTGGCAGGGCGCGCTTGTCGAGGCGCCGGGCGTCGTTCAGCAACCCGTAGCGCAGTTCCCGGACAAAACCCGTGCGCTGAGGGATGCCGGCAAAAAAAGGCAACAGCGCGGATTTCCACGAGCCTGGCAGCACGATGGCCTGCTGGTACTGGCCGCGCAATGCACGCCCCATGGCCAGGCGCTTGCCGACAGCCCATTGCCCGTGACCGATAGGCAAATCGATGGCGCGCCGCACCTGCGCCATGCGCGACAGCAGCGGCGCTGACCAGGCAGGCGCCAGCACATCGACGGCCGGGACCGGCTGGCGCGCCTTCAGGCTCGCCAACAGCGGCTCGATCATCACCATATCGCCGACCCAGGAGGGGCCGACTACCAGTACCGCGTCGTCGCTCACCTCAGCGGTGGATATTTTCAGCCTCTGGCACCAACACGTAGACCGCTCCGCAGTACGGGCATTTTTCCTCACCGCTCTCGTCGATCGGCAGAAATACCCGCGGGTGAGAGTCCCACTTCACCATGCCCGGCATCGGACACGACAGGGGTAAATCCTTGCGCGTGACCTCGTAGCGATTCTGGGTACTGGCTCTAATGTCGTGCGTCACCGCGTGTTCCTCACTGCTGGAGCCCATGCTGGAGCCCATCACACCAGGGTCAGCCAGTCGGCATGCCCGTCGTTCTCGCCGTTGACGGTGGCAAAGTAGCGCTTCTGCAGATCGCGCGTGATCGGCCCGGGCGTACCCCCGCCGATCAGGCGGTCGTCAAGCGAGCGGATCGGCGTCACCTCGGCGGCGGTACCGGTGAAGAACGCCTCGTCGGCCAGGTACACCTCGTCGCGGGTGATGCGCTTCTCGCGCACCTCCAGGCCCACTTCGCGCGCCAAGGTGATCACCGTGTCGCGGGTGATACCTTCCAGCGCCGAGGTGATGTCCGGCGTGGAAATGACGCCCTTGCGGATCACGAAAACGTTCTCACCGCTGCCCTCGGCCACGTAGCCGTCGACATCCAGCAGCAGCGCCTCGTCATAGCCACAGGCCTGCGCCTCGCGCAGCGCCAGCATGGAGTTGATGTAATTACCGGTCGCCTTGGTGCGGCACATGGTGACGTTGATGTGGTGACGCGCAAACGACGAGGTCCGCAGCCGTACCCCGCGCTCCAGCGCCTCCTCGCCCAGATAGGCGCCCCACGGCCAGGCCGCCACGATCAGGTGCACGGTCAGATTCGACGCGCTCACGCCCATGCCTTCGGAACCATAAAACGCCAGCGGGCGGATATAGCCGGCCTCCAGGCCGTTCTCGCGCAACGCCGCCAGACAGGCGTCCCTTACCTGGTCGCGGGCAAACGGAATATCCATTTGCAGGATGTGCGCCGAGGCGAACAGGCGATCGACATGTTCCTGCAGGCGAAACGCCGCCGTACCGCGCGCCGTCTTGTACGCCCGCACGCCCTCGAACACGCCCATGCCGTAGTGCAGGGAGTGGGTCAACACGTGCACCTTGGCCTCGCGCCAGGGCACCAGCTCCCCGTCGAACCAGATGACGCCATCCCGATCTTCCATGCCCATCGCCGAGGCCTCCGCGCCGTTGCACCGCTCGCCATATAAAAAGCCCGCCCGGCAAGCGCGAGCGGCGCGCAAGTTTACACGCTGAGCGGTCGTAACTGGCAGCAAACGCGCGCCAGACGCGGCACCGCGCTTTGTGCCAATATCCGGTCTCGATCATTGGCCCAATTGCTTGCGAGGACCCCATGTTTTACAAACTGGTCGCGGTAACGTTGTTCGTGTCCTTCATCGCCATGTCCACGTCCGGACTGCTGATGTTCTTCATCGAACGACCGTCTTTCACCATCCAGATGCACCCGGTGCACAAGCTGTTCGGGCTGGTCATGGTGGCGGCCATGACCGCGCACATTGCGCTCAATTTCCGGGCCTTGCGTCAGTACGTGCGCGCCCGCGCGGTGGCTCTGACCGGCGGGGCGCTGGTGGCGCTGCTGGTGGTGGTCTACGCCGTGGCCATTAACAACGCGGTACCGCCCGAAATAGCGCAACCGCTGGACGCCCTGGGCGCGCAGGCCGAGTGACCCGGCGCATGATCGCGCGCGGTTGACCTCGGTCAAGACCCGGGAACGGGCGCGCGTCACAGTCTGAAGTCCCACTTTCGGGGCAGACTGGAGAACGCGCATCGTGAAACCGAACGACATCGATCGGCTGTTCGTCGACCAGCCGGATGCCTGGCTGTTCGAGGTCAGCCGAAGCCTGTTCACGGACCAGGCACTGTTCGACCTGGAGATGAAGCACATCTTCGAGGGTACCTGGCTGTTCCTGTGTCACGAAAGCCAGGTGGCCAAACCGAACGACTTTTTCCGCACCCGCATGGGCCGCCAGCCGGTCATCGTCACGCGCGATGCCGACGGTGGCGTGCATGCCTTCCTGAATGCCTGTCCGCACCGCGGCGCGGCGCTGTGTCGCACCGCCCATGGCAACCAGAAGTACATCACCTGCCCTTACCACGGCTGGGTGTTCGACAGTGCCGGGCGCAATGTGGACATCAAGGACCTGGACACGGGCGCCTACCCGGACGCCTTCCAGCGCGCCAATCACGACCTTGCACCCGTGCCGCGCGTGGGCAGCTACAAGGGCTTCGTGTTCGCCAGCCTGAACGCCGAGGTGCCGGACCTGGAAACGCACCTGGGCAACACGCGGCCGTTCATCGACATGCTGGCCGGCATGGGACCGGACGGCGCCGAGGTACTGCGCGGTTCGTCCACCTACACCTACCGCGGCAACTGGAAGATGCAGTGCGAGAACGGCATCGACGGCTACCACTTCACCAGCGTGCACGGCAATTACGTGGGCGTGATCACGCGCCGGCTGGAAGGCGCCGACTCCGGAGGACGTCCGGACAAGGTCAAGACCGGCTTCGACAAAAACGCCCTGACCGGTCGCACTGGCTGCTACGACCTGGGCCGCGGCCACGCCATGATCTGGAGCACCTTCCCGCGGCCTGAAAACCGTCCGCTGTGGGATAGCCGGGACGAGGTCAGGGCGCGCCTGGGTGAGGTATATGCGGACTGGATGCTGCGCCGTCAGCGCAACCTGCTGATTTATCCCAACGTGAACCTGATGGAGCAGGCCTCGTCGCAGATTCGCGTGTTCCAGCCGATCGCGCCCGACCTGACACAGGTGCAGATTTACTGCATCGCGCCCAAGGGCGAGGACCGCGTCGCACGCGAGCGGCGGATCCGTCAGTACGAGGATTTCTTCAATGCCACCGGCATGGCGACGCCGGACGACCTGTCCGAATTCGAGGCCTGCCAGGACGGCTTCCAGGCCCGCTATGTGGCCTGGCAGCAGGGCTATGACCGGGGCATGACGCGCATGATCCGAGGCGCCGATGACCTGGCCCAGCAGCTGGGAATCAACCCGGAATCAAGCGGCCCGCATGTGATGGACGAGACGCTGTACTACGGCCAATACCGGGAGTGGCGGCGCCTGATCAGCTGCGGCGTGCGTTAAGGCGCACGCCCCAGGACTCGCCGTCGCCTCCCTGAAGGCTGCCTGAAATTCCGCGTACACAAAAACCCGGCCAGTTTCCCCGTGCGGGGCAACTGGCCGGTTTAGGGGCGTACCGATAGCTCAGGCGGCCGGCTGTTCCAGGCTGTAGTCCGGCACTTCGATCTCCACGTCACCCTCCAGCAACTTGGTCACGCACGACAGGCGCGCGTTGTCGGGCGCACCTTCGACGGCCAGGGTACGCAACTCGCTGGGGAATGCCGGACTCAGGTGCTCCATGCCGGACCGGATAAGGACGATATCCGAGCCACAATTACCCAGGCCGCACGACGTATGTATGCGAATGCCGGCCCGGCCCCTGATGAGGCCGAGCAGACTCGATCCGGGCATCACCTTGCGCCATGGTCCGTTGTTGATGCGGATGCGCGCCATCGGCGCTACCAGCGACCCACCATGTCGAGCACACCGACGCCAACGGAATCGGACACCAGTCTGGCCGCGGCAATGCAGGCATGCTGCGTGTTCAGATCATCCGCCCCGACGTATTTGTCGAGCACACGCAGGCCATCGTTACCGTGCTCCATCTCGACCTCGCCTCCGTGAATTCGGAACCACTCGGCGTCTTCTTCCGACACGCCATAGTGTTGAACGGCAGCCCTGCCAAGGCCACCGAACACCGCCGGGGTGACGGTTTCGACGCCGACCGCGGTAGCCGCCATGCCCTCGATCCATGGCCGGTGAAACACGTAGCCCTCGATCGTCATGCGCAGCATGTGAACGTAGGGGTCAAAGTCGAACGACACCCAGTCCGGCCCCTCAAGAATGGCGTCACCCGGCCCACCCAGCGCGTTCACCGCCTGCGCCAGCAGGAACGGATGGTCGCGCTCGATGTAGGCGTTCTCCAACAAGGCAGCCTTGATCACGTGGTCATTCTTCGGGCAACGGGCGGCCAGCGCCGACACGTACTCCGGAAAGGCGGTAATCACCCAGCACAGGTTCGCCATCATGCGCGCGAATTTTTCTTTCGGCAGGCGCCCGGCTTCGATGGCTTTGAGCACCGGGTGATTCACCGCTTTGCCGGTCAGCGGTTCCAGCACGTCCTGCTTGAGGTGACGTAACCAGTCGCCTTTGACGTCAATGAGATAGTGGGTGTGCAGTTCTTTCGCAACAGTAGCCATGGGGATTCCTCGTGGTGGTT
Organism: Immundisolibacter sp.; assembly: GCF_041601295.1. NCBI lineage: Bacteria > Pseudomonadati > Pseudomonadota > Gammaproteobacteria > Immundisolibacterales > Immundisolibacteraceae > Immundisolibacter > Immundisolibacter sp. The sequence goes on along the minus strand of NZ_JBFIII010000062.1, from coordinate 9,081 downwards.
CCGGCGCCGACTTCGGCGAACCGAACGTCAAGTTTCAAACCATTGGCCTGCAGCGAAATCAGTCCCAATCCCGCCCAGGCTCGCCCTCCATGGGCCGCAGCCTCCGCGTCATGCCAAGTTTCCATTGGCACGGGACTGTTAAACAACTGTTCGGTCGGCGTGTCAAGTCGCCGCAGCGCTATCGTTGATCCGGATACGCGCCATCGGCGCTACCAGCGACCCACGGCGTCGAACAGGCCAACGCCGATGCCGTCCGATACCAGCCTTGCGGCGGCAATGCAGGCCGCCTGGGTGTCAAGGTCATCGTCGGCAACGTACTTGTCCAGCACGCGCAGACCTTCGTTGCCGTGCTCCATCTCCACCTCGCCGCTGTGGATGTGGAACCACTCGGCGTCGTCCTCGGTCAGGCCGTAGTGCTTGATCGCCGCCGCCCCAATGCGCCCGAACACCGCCGGCACCACGCTCTCGACGCCGACCGCCGTGGCCGCCATGCCCTCGATCCACGGCCGGTGAAACACGTAGCCCTCAATCGTCATGCGCAGCATGTGAACGTAGGGGTCAAAGTCGAAGGATACCCAGTCCGGCCCATCCAGGATGGCGTCACCCGGTCCACCCAGCGCGGTCACCGCCTGCGCCAGCAGAAACGGATGATCGCGCTCGATGTAGGCGTTCTCCAGCAGCGCCGCCTTGACCATATGGTCATTCTTCGGGCAACGGGCGGCCAGCGCCGACACGTACTCTGGAAACCCTGTGATCACCCAGCACAGGTTGGCCATCATGCGGGTGAACTTCTCCTTCGGCAGCCGGCCGGACTCAATATCCCGCAGGACCGGGTGCGCCAGCGCCTTGGCCGCCAGCGGTTCGAGCACGTCATCCTTGAGGTGACGCAGCCAGTCACCTTTCACGTCGACCAGATAAGCGGTGTGAATGTCGTGTGCGGCAGTAGCCATGGGGTTTCCCTCCGATTGTGGCGTGAGCACCAATTACGTAATCGTTTGACTCAGGCGGCGCCGGCCTTGGCAGCGGCCTCCTCCTCGTGCGCCACCATGTCCAGGTCCATGCCGAAACCACCCTCGTGCATTTCGTGGCCCCAGATGTCGGCTGAGTAATACTCCTGCTGGCTCGGCGCGGTACGCGCACCCCAGCCAAGTTCGGACAACCAGCCGGACGGGTTGCCGCAGTAGAAAGTCACAGCCTGGTCGTTGGAATGCTTGCCGATGTCGATGGCCACCGGCAGCTTGCGTTCGCGCACCGCGTGATAGGCAACACCCAGGTCGTTCAGATCGGTGTACTCCAGCATCAGGTGGTTGATACGCTTCGGGCTTGGGCCGCCCAGGAAGGCTACCGAGTGCTGGCGCTCGTTGCAGTGCATGAAGGTCGGCATGACCACCGAGCCGTCCGGGCCACGCAGCTTGTACTCCACCGAGCCGCGCATGCCGAACACCTTGCTATAGAAGTCGTAAGCCGCCTTGACGTCGTTCTGGCGCAGGATGCAGTGCCCGATGCCCTGGTCGCCGGTCACGAAGCGGCCGAACATCGGCCGGCCGGGGTGGAACGGCCGGAAGGTCATCACTTCCGGGCCGTAGAAAACCTCGGTCGGGTTGCCGCCCGGATCGGTCAACTTCAGTAGACCCAGCACCCGCCGCTCGTCGCACTCGGCGCTGCTGGCAAAGCGGTACGGCACCTTGGCGGCTTCCAGCTGCACGGCCATTTCTTCCAGCTCGTCCGGGCCGGGCACGCGCCAGCCGATGTAGGCCAGGTCGTCCTCCTTGCTCGTGTGCAGCACAAAGCGGTGGTGCCAGTCATCCAGGCGCAGGTACTTGCGGTCGCCCTCGCCGGTTTCGTGCAGTTCCATGCCGACGACCTGGGTGGCAAACGACTCCCAGGCCGCCATGTCGGTGACGTTGAAGCCCATGTAACCGAGTTCGGTAACCTTGACCATAGCGATCTCTCCACAGTGACGGGCACTCGCCGCGACCACAGCGGTGCCGGCGTGGATCCCATTACGCCACGCGGGCAGAGGCTGGACTTGATCCAGGTCAGGGCCACGCATGAGCCGCGCCGCTGTACCCGCCGGGCGGGCTTCGCTTATGCTGCCAAGCCGACCGCCGACCGCAGGGCCGGCATGGTCATCCAACCGCACTCACAAGGAGAAACCCGCCCATGAGCGAGCCGCTGGTCACTTACGCCCGCGACGGCCACGTTGCCATCATCAGCATGAACCGTCCTGAGGCCATGAACGCCATGAGCGTGGCCATGCTCACCGACCTCACCGATGCCGTGAAGCGCTACGCCGCAGACGACGAAGCCTGGGTTGCCATCCTGCGCGGCGAGGGCCGGGCGTTTTGCACCGGCGGAGACCTGAAGGAAGCGCTGGAACTGATCGGCGACCAGCCGGCCAACTTCTACACCATGCCCCGCCAGGGCCTGGAAGCATTCGCCCTGGTGCGCGCCACGCCCAAGCCGATGATTGCCGCCGTGCACGGCTACTGCATGGCCGGTGGCCTGTTGCTGGCGAACGCCTGCGACCTGATCGTGTCCGGCGAGTCGTGCAAGTTCGGCATCCCGGAAACCTCGGTCGGCATGCCGACCATGGGCTATCTGGACCTGTGGAAATTCATGGGACCGCGCGTGTTCATGGAAAAAGTACTGACCGCCGAGCCGTTCGGCGCCGCCGAGGCCAAGGCCTGTGGCCTGGTCAACCGCGTGGTGGCGGACGATCAGGTGCAGGCCGAGACCCTTAAACTGGCGCAGAAAATCGCCAGCAACTCGCCCCGCTCGGTGGCCGCCCACACCCAGGCCGTGCGCCTGTCGGTGAAATACAACCGCGAGGTGCTGGAGGAATTCCAGCGCCAGATATGGGACCCGGTCGTATTCGGGCAGGACATCCAGGAGGGCCTGGCCTCGTTCGGTCAGCGCCGCAAACCGGAATGGAAGAACCGATAGATGCCTTAATCAGTCCATCCTGGACTGCTCAGACCACGGCACATCCCTGTACCGCGGGCACACTGAGCCCGTGTAGGTCGGGTTAGGCCGCCAGGGCGCAACCCGACACCCCGCCTAACGAGGAGGCAGCCCCATGCTCGAACTGGCCGAACCCGAACACATCCGCCTGCTGCGCGATACCTTGCGCCGCTTCGTGGATAAGGAAATGCCGCGCGAGGCCGCCGCCCGCTGGGACCGTGAGGACGTATTCCCGCGCGACGTGTTCGACAAGCTGGCCGAGCTGGGCGTGTGCGGCCTGACGGTGCCGGAGGAATACGGCGGCGCCGGCGTGGACATCCCGGCCTGTATGGCGGTGATCGAGGAACTGTCGCGTCGCTCGCTGGCGGTGTCGGTGCCGTACATCATGTGTACCTGCTACGCCGGCATGAACATCACCGAAGTCGGCTCCGAGGCGCAAAAACGCGAGCTGCTGCCAAAGATCGCCGAGGGCAAGCTGATCTTCGCCTACGGCCTCACGGAACCTGACATCGGCTCGGATCTGGGCAGCGTCAAGACCACCGCCGTGCGCGATGGCGATGAACTCATCATCAACGGCGCCAAGCGTTTTTGCTCCGGCGCCGACGAGGCCGACTACATCTACGCCCTGGTCTGCTCCGACCGCGCCGGGCCACGCTATCAAAACCTGTCGTTCGTACTCATCCCGCCGACCGCGCCGGGCGTCAGCGTCACGGCGTTTGAATGCATGGGTGTGCGCGGCATCCACACTACCGACGTCAATCTCGACAACGTGCGCCTGCCGCTGGCCAACCTGGTCGGTGGCGAGGCAGCCTGGAATCGCGGCTGGGACATGCTGGCCGGACCGGGCCTGGACGTGGAAAAAATCGAAGTCGCGGCGATCGCGCTCGGCATCGCCTGGGCGGCGACGGAAGACGCCTGGAACTATGCCCAGGAACGCAAACAGTTCGGCAAGGCCATCGGCAACTACCAGTCCATCCGCCACATGCTGGCCGACATGCAGGCCAAGCTGTACACCGCCCGCACGCTGGTCTACCAGGTCGCCGGCAAACTGGACGGCGAGGGCCGCCACGGCGTTGAAACCGCCATCGCCAAACTGATGGCCACCGAGTACTGCACCGAGATCACACTGGCCGCCCAGAAAGTCATGGGCGCCTACGGCTACGCCAGCGAATTCCCCATGGAGCGCTACGTTCGCGACTCGCTGGCACTGCCGATCTTTGGTGGCTCGTCGGCGATTCAGAGAAACAACATCGTTAACTGGATGGGGCTGCCGAAGTAGTGGCGATTCGACTGAGGAAGCGCTGACCAAAATCATCCGGGATTTCTCAGTGCTTCCCCAGCCGGCGAGGGTCGCCTTTTACCGACGCCTGCTGTGCCCGGCATCCAAGACTCCGGAGACCCGCTTGAGCCCTGACTATCCAAGGGAACTGACCCGGCGCAGCGTTCTCACCGGCATAGTCATCGGCGCGCTGCTGACGCCATGCAATGTGTACAGTGGCCTCAAGATCGGCTGGTCGTTCAACATGTCGATTGCCGCGGCCCTGCTCAGCTATGCGTTCTGGCGCATGGCCGAGGATCTGTTCGGTGCGCCGCGCTGGGGGCTGCTGGAAAATAATATCAACCAGACCACGGCGTCGGCGTCGGCATCAATCATCTCCAGCGGTCTGGTGGCGCCGATCCCGGCCCTGGCGCTGCTGACCGGCCGGCAGCCTGGCTGGAACACGCTATGGCTATGGGTCCTGGCGGTGAGCACGCTGGGTGTCGTCGTGGCCATCGTCATGCGGCGGCCGATGATCGAGCGCCAGGGATTGATGTTTCCGGCCGGGGTCGCCACTGCGGAAACGGTGCGTGAGATCTATGGCCGCAGCGCCGAGGCACTGGCGCGGGTACGCATGCTGTTTGGCGCCGCGGGACTGGCTGGCGGGCTCAAGCTGATTGGCGATTTCTGGCTGAGCTGGTCGCGCTGGTCGCCGCCGCTGGCCTTACCGGCCCGCGGCGCCCTGGGCACGGGCGGGATCAGCGCCGGTAATCTGGGTCTGTCTCTGGATCCATCACTTTTGATGATTGGCTTTGGCGCCATTATTGGTACGCGGGCCGGTATCTCGCTATTGCTGGGGGCCTGCGTTGCCTGGGTCGGCCTCGGCCCCTGGGCGTTGGCGCAGGGCTGGGCACAGGCCGGCGCAGCGGACTCGGCCTGGTTCGGTCCTCTGGTGGAGTGGTTGATCTGGCCTGGCGTCACGCTGATGACCGCGGCCTCCCTGACCAGCTTCGCCCTGACCGTGATCCGACTGCGCCGCAAGGGTCCTCGGGCAACTGCGCATCTCACCACGCCGGCGCTGCCAATCCCGGTGCGCGCATTTGTGCTCGGCGCCCTGGCCGCGGTGTCCCTGGTGGTCTGGTTGCAACATGCCTTGTTCGATATTGGCTGGGGTGCAGCCCTCGCCGCGGTTGTGCTCAGTCTGGCGCTGGCTGTTGTGGCCTCGCGGGTGGTCGGTGAGACCGGCATTCCGCCGATCGGCGCCATCGGCAAAGTGGCGCAGCTGGGGGACGACTGCCGGCGCGGTCGGATTGCGCAGCAGGTAGCGGCGCACCACCGGATCGGTCGCGTGGACGCTGACGTACAGCGGCGAGAGCCGGTACTCGATGATGCGCTCGACGTCCTTGTCCTTCAGGTTGGTCAGCGTGGCGAAGTTGCCGTACCGGAACGAGAGCCGGTAGTCGTCATCCCGGATGTACAGCACCTCGCGGAGGCCGGGAGGCAGGCCGTCCACGAAGCAGAAGTCGCAGCGGTTCGCGCAGCGGCGGATGCGGGGCGGCGCCAGCACGACGCCGAGCGGATCCTCCAGGGACCGCTCGATGTCGTATTCCACCTCGTCGCCCTCCGGCTGGCGAACCAGCAGCGTGAAGGCCTCGTCGGCAGTCAGGAACTCCCAGTCGAGGAAGTCGTCCAGCAACCGCCCGTTGACCGACACGAGCTCGGTCCCGGCCCGGAGCCCGAGCTCCGCGCCGATCGACTCCGGATGGACGGCGGCTACCTTGATCATGGTCCCCACGGGCGACAAAAAAGGGAGGCCCAGACACCGGCCCCCCACCGGAAAAGCGCCCAAAATATGGCCTTGGGGCCGCGCCGTTTCAAGCCGATTCGCCGGACCGACGGTGCCAGAGGAGCTCCGCCGCGAGCAGCGCGCTGCCGGCGCCCCCCCGGATCGTGTTGTGGGCCAGGACCACACAGCGAATGTCCAGCAGCGGGTCCGCCCGCACCCGCCCCACCACCGTCGTCATCCCGCTCCCCGCCCCCCGGTCTCGCCGGGGCTGCGGACGGTCCGCTTCCGGGCGGACCGCGAGCACCACTCCCGGGCACGAGGGAAGGCCCCGGACCTCCTCCGGCGGACGATAGGATGCCAGGAAGCGCGACGCCTCCCCGACTTCGGCCGCCCGCTCGCATTCGATGGACAGGCAGGCCACGTGGCCCTCGGTCACGGCCACCCGGGCGGCGTGCGCGGTGATCCGCACCTCCGCGGGCTCGACCCGGGCCCCGGACAGCCGCCCGAGGATCTTGCGCGGCTCGCTCTCGAGCTTCTCCTCCTCCCCGGCGATGTACGGGATCACGTTGTCGAGCAGGTCGAGCGCGGGCACGCCCGGATAGCCCGCTCCGGTCACCGCCTGCAGCGTGGCCAGGAACACCCGGCGCAGGCCGAACGCGTCCTGGAGCGGCTTCAGCACCACCGTGGGGCCGACCACCGCGCAGTTGGGGATGGTCACCAGGGCGCCGGTCCAGCCGCGGCGCTTCCGCTGCTCGCCCAGGAGGTCGAGGTGATCGGGGTTGACGTCGGCGAGCACCAGCGGCACGTCGGCCTCCGCCCGATGGGCGGAGGAGAGGGAGACCACGGTGTGGCCGGCCGCCGCCAGCTCCGGCTCGAGCGAGGCCGCCGCCGAGTCGGAGAGCGCGGAGAAGACGATCGACGCATCCTCCCCGCCCAGGTGCTCCCGCAGGCGGAGCGTGCGGGCGTACGCAGGCATGGGCTCGGCCAGCGCCCAGCGGCAGGCGTCGCCATAGGCCTTGCCCACCAGGTGGTCGGGGCCGGTCACCGCCGCGACGGTGAACCAGGGGTGTCCCGCGAGCAAATGGACGAGCCGCTGGCCGCTCACGCTGGTAGCGCCGAGGATCGCGATGGTCGCCCGGGTCATGGTCGGGTCGGTGTGGAGGAATGGCCGGGGGGGGGCCGGCAGAAGGTCGTTCCTCCCGGCGGCGACGTCAATCCCTCCTCACTCGTGCCGGATCGCGTCGATCGGAGACAGCCGAGCGGCGCGAAGGGCCGGGTAGAGGCCGAAGGCCAGGCCGGTCGCCGCGGCGGCCAGCACCGCGACCGCCACCGTGCTCCAGGAGAAGTCGGCATACACCGTCGCGTCCGTCCGGGCGCGCATCATCGCGGTCACGGCGTAGGCCCCGCTCATGCCCAACACGACCCCGATCGCGCTCCCCGCCCCCGCCACGGTCACGGACTCGGCCAGGAACTGGGTCAGGAGATCGCGACGGCGCGCGCCGATCGCCCGCCGCACCCCGATCTCGCGGGTCCGCTCGATCACCGAGGCGAGCAGCACATTCATGATCCCGATCCCGCCGACCAGGAGGGAGATCCCGGTGATGGCACCCATGAACAGCTTGAACACCAGGATGCCCTCCCCCAGCCGAGCGACATCCCGGTCCCGCGTGAAGATCTCCACCGAGTCCGCCCACCCCTCGTACCGGCTCGCCAGCCACGCCTCGGCCCGCTGGCGCACCAGCGGCACCTCCTCGACGCGGGCGGCCTTCAGCCGGAGCACCGGCGGAGGCCCGTCCTCCCCCGCGGCTCCCAGCGGCACGAACAGCGTGGGCTCGGTATTGCCCTCTCGTGGCGCGAGCACCCCCACCACCCGATAGCGGCGCCCCAGGACCTCGATCCACTCGCCCAGGAGCCCCTCCGGCGATCCCCCACGGGCGAGGGTGTCCGCCAGCGGATGGGACAACACCGCCACGCCGGCATCGGGGCCCGCGGCGGCCTCGGCCTGCGAGATGAAGCGGCCCGCCACGAACTGGAATCGGAGATACTCGGCGGTACCTTCCAGGGTCTCCACCAGCCGGGCTCCCCGTGGCTCACCGCTCGGGACGCGGACGGCGGCGGGGCGAGTGGCGAGGAGCGAGACCTCCACGACGCCGGGCAGCGCTCGCGCGGCACCGGCCTCCGCCACCCCGAACCGCGGATACTCGGCCCGGGGCACGCGTTGCCCGTCGAGCTCCGTCGTGGTGCGCGGCGCCACGACGATGGTCTGCAGGCTGCTCTCCTTCTCGATCTAGCGACGCGCGTACTGCTCCACTCCGTCCCCGACCGCCAGCACCGCCACCAGGGAAGCGACGCCGATGATGATGCCGAGGGTGGCGAGGATGGTTCGAAGCGGGTTGGCCAGCAGGCTGTGCAGCCCGACGGTGACGGCGAACGCAGACCCGAGCACGGCATGCCCTTGGATGGAGGAGCGCGGCGTGGATGTTCTACGGGCGGGGCCGAGCCGGGTTTCAGCTCAGGTGGCCTGCGGGCCGCTCGCTTGGCGGGCCACCTCGCGCAGGGCGTACCGGAGCGCCTGGCCGAGGAGCGAGGGGGGATACCGCTGGAGGAACTCCTCCGGCGGGTCCACATACAGCCAGAACACCTCGCGACACTGCTCGTCGGTGAGGTCGTCGATCCAGTCCGTCCCCGGCTCGTCGGGAGACGGGGGCGGCGGCGAGGAGGGGGAAAGCGGCACGGCGCGTCGCCTCCGGAGGGGTCGGCGGTTCATGGGCGGGCCAGGCCGATCAATCTGGCCCCTTGCCCCGACCGGGGCAAAGGGCGTGGCCCGAGCCGCCTCCGAGCCATGTGCGGCATAGCCGCACACGTGGGCCTGGGCGGGAGCGCGGCCGCCATACGGGCGACGCGCCGTGCCCTGGCCGCCCTGGCGCATCGCGGGCCGGACGACGGCGGGCTCCTCGCCGACTGGCCCGCCGAGGGGCTCGCCGCCTCCTGGGACCGGGAAGGCCGGGCCCTGTCCACCGCGATGGCCCCTGCCCTCGAGGGCGGGCGCGGAGGCGCGGTCCTCGGCTGCCAT
>NZ_JBFIII010000061.1 GCF_041601295.1 Immundisolibacter sp. | reverse complement strand
GGCGCGCACCTTGGCGCACAGCTCCGCCCAGCCTTTGCCGGCCTTGGCCGCGGCTTCCAGGTAGTTGGCTGGGGCGGTGATGTACGGCGGGCGGCAGGGGCCGGCCTTCATCCAGCCGCTGGCGTTGATGCGCGCCTTGTCCAGCTGGATGTTGTAGCGCGAGAACTCGGCAAAGCCGCCCGGCGGCATCAGGTTGCCGATCACCGGCGCAGCGGCGCCCCATACGCGTAGCGCCGTGCTCCAGTCGCCGGTCTTGATGGCGTCCTTGACGGTGTCGCGGATGCGGATGGTCATCTCCGGCCCGCCGTTGGCACACGGCGACCAGAAGGCGGTGTGGAACTCCGGATCGATGCGGGCGGCGTCCAGGTGGTCGAACTCGATCGGCAGGAAACGGATGCGTTTTTTGGATACTGCGGTGTGTACGGACAGCAGGCCGATATGTATGTACTTACAGGTTATGACCTGCGGAATCTCGGACACGCCGGCCCAGAACGGGGTCGGGAACTGGAACTTGAACGCCTCTGGATTGGCATATATGCAGATGGCCATTTCCGGCACCGCCTCGGCCACGTCGCGGTAGAAGCGCACGGCGTTGGGTACGTCGCATACCTGCCACATGGGCAGGCCCAGCATGGTGCCGTCGGCGCCGATGTCCCGCGCGTGCTTCAGTTGGCGGATGGTGTCGCGGGTGTTCAGCGTGGTCACTCCGACGAAGATCGGCTTGCGCCCGCGGGCGGTCTCGACCATCACCTCCATCATCTTTTTCTTTTCTTCCCAGGTGATGGTGGCGCCTTCGCCGAAGGTGCCCTGGGCCATGATGGCGTCGACGCCGCCCACGATCAGGCCATCGACGGCCTTGGCGACTTCGTCATAGTCGATGCTGTCCTCGCAGCGCCAGTCCTCGGCGTTGTCCACCGCCGGGGTGGGAATGATGGCCCAGGCGCCATTGACGTCATTTACAGTCAGGCGGTCGCGTCGTGCCGGCATGGCGGTGTCCTCAAAAGTGGCAGAATCGGGGACGCTAGCATAATGCCGCTATTGGCGGCTGACCAGTCGGTCAAGCTTCCCCAGGAGAGTGAGGCGTGTTCAAGAGCGTGTTCGACAAAGTGTGGGCGTTCGATTGCGAATGGGTGCCCGATCCGGCGGCCGGGCGGGCACTGCACCGTCTGCCAGCCGAGCTGGGCGACCGCGAGGTTATCGAGCAGATGTGGCAGCACGGCGGCGCCAGTGCTGAAGACCCGATGCCTTTTCTCAAAACCATCGTCTGCCGGGTGGTATCGATTGCCGCGGTCACCCGCCAACGGCGCCGCGACGGCAGCGTGCAACTGCACCTGTTGTCCCTGCCGCGGGACATTGCCGACCCCGCGCAGGTCGCGGAAAGCCACGTCATCGGTACCTTTCTGGACGCCATTGGCGAGCATAAGCCGCAGCTGGTCGGCTTCAACTCGATTGCCGCCGACCTTAAGATCCTCCTGCAGCGGGCAGTGGTCAACGGCATCAGCGCGGCGGATTTTTGCCGGCGACCGGACAAGCCCTGGGAAGGGATTGATTACTTCGCCCGTGGCGACGCGCATGTCGACATCAAGGACATCCTGGGCGGCTGGGGCAAGGCCACGCCGTCGCTGCACGAACTGGCCACGCTGTCCGGCATTCCCGGCAAGCTGGACGTGGATGGCAACGCGGTGGCGGGACTGTGGCTGGACGGCCAGCTGGACCGGATTGTTGCCTACAACGAGTGCGACGCGCTCACCACCTACCTGGTGTGGCTGCGCCTGGCGCATCTGGGCGGTCACTTCGACGACCGCGGCTACGCAGAAGAACAACAACGCGTGCGGGCGCTGGTGGAGGGTCTGATCGCGCAGGGCCGCGCGCATCTGGCGACCTACCTGACTGCGTGGGATCAGTTGTCCGGTCGGCCTTGAAGTAGCGTTGCGGGTGAACCGGAGTGGGACCCGCCCGTCACGCGCGACCGCCCCAACGAAGGTAAGCTAGCCGGCAAGTCGCGCGCCGATGCGGCTTCCCGCGGGATGACGCAGGTGCGCCATATGCGGCCTACAACGATACAAAGAGGTAAGGAGGGATCCACATGCGCACAGAACGTGCTGTTCCTGTCGACTACGACGTGCTGGTTCAGGCGGACCGCGTCCACAGCGCGCTGTATACGGACCCGGTCATCTTCGACGAGGAGATGGAAAAGATATTTCACAACGGCTGGGTATTCGTCGGCCACGACAGCGAAATTCCGGGCCCAGGCGATTACGTTACCCGCCAGATCGGTTATCAGCCGGTCATCATGTCGCGCGGCAAGGACGGTCGCGTGCATGTCGTGCGCAATCGCTGTGCCCACCGGGGCAACAAAGTCTGTGCCCGCGAAAGCGGCAATAGCAAAGTATTCGCGTGCCCTTACCACGGCTGGGTATACGACCTGGATGGCAGTCTTCTGGATACGCCGCAGGCGGATGGCTACGGCGCCGGCTTCGACAAATCGGCGCACGGCATGGTGCCGGCCGCGCAGGTGGAGGTTTATCGCGGCTTCGTGTTCGCGAGCCTGAATCATTCCGGCATGACGCTGGACGAACATCTGGGCCGGGCCAGGGAATTACTGGATCGCTGCTGCGATCTGTCGCCCGAGGGTGAACTGGACCTGACCGCCGGTTGGCTGAAGCATAGATTCAAGGCCAACTGGAAGATGCTGCCCGAGAACGACTGCGACGGGTACCACGTCGATTTCACGCATTCCTCGTTCATGTCCGCCACCGATTCACAGGCCATCGATCTTATCCAGAGCGGGGCCGAGCCGGTGGTGAGGGACTGGGGCAACGGGCACATCGAGATCGACTTTGGCGTGGCCTACCGCAAACGGGGCAATCCGTTCGAGTGGTTCGGTCGGGTGTCGGCGTCGAAACTGCCCAATTACGTCAAGGCGATGGAAGCGCACTACGGCAAGGAAAAAGCCAACGAAATGTTCTGCGGCGGCCCGCCGCACGCCATCATCTTTCCGAACTTGTTTCTGGGCGAACTGAACGTCGTCTTCTATTACCCGGTCAGCGCAGGCGAATGCGTGCAGCTGTATACCCCAATGCTGCTCAAAGGCGCGCCGGAAGTGAACCAGCGCGCGATTCACCAGACCGAGGGCGCCGTGGGTCCGGGCTCGTTTCTGATTCCGGAGGACGTGGTCATCGCCGAGCGCAACCAGGCGGGCCTGGCCGCCCAGCAGCCAGAGTGGATGGATCTGAGCCGTGGTCTGCATCGGGAGTATCAGCAAGACGGGCTGACCGTGTCGCACATGTCGGACGAAACGGTGAACCGGGCTTTTTACCGGCGCTACAAGACCGCGATGCAGCGCGATCTGCGGGCTGTGACCTGATTCCGCCGGTCCAGTACCAAACCTCCCCCGTTTCAATCGCGGCGGCGCGCTGGCGCGCACCCGCCGCGACTTTCAGGATCGACTGCCATGGTTTCAGACCAGCTGCTGAGGCAAATCAGCGACTTCATTCATCACGAAGCACGCCTGTGCGACGAATCCCGTTATACGGAGTGGGAAGCGCTGTGGGCCGACGACGGCCATTACTGGGTGCCGCGCGCCGAGGGTCTGGATGCGGAAAAACAGGTGTCGCACATCAACGACAACCGTCGGCGCATTCACACCCGTATTCAGCTGTTGCTCACCGGTACGCGCCATAGCCAGACGCCACCGTCGCCCATGCGGCGGGTTGTTTCCGGCATCGTGGTCGAGGCAGTCGATGGCGACGAGTACGTCGTGGGGTCCAATTTCATCCTGCTCGAACTGGCGGTGCAGTCCACTCATGACATGCACGTCTGGGGCGGGCGCACCACGCACCGGCTGCGCCGCGGCGGCAGCGGCTGGCTGATGGCCGCCAAGAAAGTGGTGCTGGTCAATGCGGACGAGCCGATTCCGAACATCTCGTTCCTGGTCTGATCGCGGCGCCTGCGAGGACACAAGTGTGGCGACGGTGATGACATCGGCAAGATTGAGCTTTGGCGGCGAGGGCCAGATGACCCTGGCAGCCGAGGCCTGGGGTGACTCTGCCAATCCGCCGGTGGTCCTGCTGCACGGCGGCGGCCAGACGCGCCACTCGTGGCAGGGTACGGCCCGCGTGCTGGCGCAGTGTGGCTGGTATGTGCTGGCGGTGGACCAGCGCGGCCACGGCGAGAGCGACTGGGCGCACGACGGCCACTACAGTTTTGACGATTACGTCGCGGACTTTCGTGGTGTGGTCGCTACCCTGGCCAGTCCGCCGGTGCTGGTCGGCGCGTCCTTGGGCGGGCTGGTCGGTTTGCTCGGCGAGGGCGAACGACAAGGCGAATTCCTGCGCGCGATGGTGCTGGTGGACATCGTGCCGCGCATCGAACGGCGCGGCGAGGGGCAGGTGCGCAACTTCATGGCCGGCAATCCGCGCGGGTTCGCGTCGCTCGAGGAAGCGGCGGATGCGGTTGCCAGTTATTTGCCGCACCGTCCGCGACCGGACGACGTATCCGGCCTGGAGCGCAACCTTCGCCTGCGCGATGGCCGGTATTACTGGCATTGGGACACGCGGATGATGCAGTCCTTCGCCAAGGGCGCGTCCGTGCGGGAACGCCTGGAAGCGGCTGCCCGCGCGCTGACGCTGCCGACTTTGCTGATCCGGGGCCAGATCAGCGATGTGGTCAGCCCCGAGGGCGCGCGCGAATTCCTGGCCGCCGTGCCGCATGCGCAGTTCGTGGAAGTGCCCGGCGCCGGTCACATGGTGGCCGGCGACAGCAACGATGTGTTTACCGAAGCCGTACTGGGTTTCTTGTCGAGTTTGTAGTCGCTCGAACCATAAATGGCGGCATGGTCCGGCTATCGGCCACCCGCAAGCTCAACGCATTTCAGGAGGAGTCCGCCATGATCCTGCCGCGCGATTTCGTGCGCCGCTGCGCCACCAGTTATCCGGATAAAGTCGCCTTCGTCGACGGCGCCGTGCGTCGAACCTGGGGCCAGATGCACGAGCGCTCGGACCGCCTGGCGGTCGCCTTGCAGGCCATGGGTCTGGGCAAAGGTGACGTGGTGGCCATACTCGCCCACGATCACGTCGAAGTGCTGGAGCACTGGTTCGCCTGCATCAAGATCGGCGCCGTGCGGGTGGGCGTGAACTGGCGTTACGCGCCGCGCGAAATGCTGCATCTGATCAGGGACTGTGATGCCAGGCTGCTGATCGTGCAGAACAACTGCCTGCCGCTGCTGGCGGCGCATCTGGACGAAATACGCGCCGCGGGTGTGCGACTGGTCGGCATGGGCGCCGGTCACGGCTTGGAGCTGGACTACGAAACCCTGATCGCGCAGCACAACGCGCGCCCCGAGCTGCCGGTATTGACGGACGACGACATCATCGGCATCAGCTACACGTCCGGCACCACCGGCTTGCCCAAAGGCGCGCTGTGGACCCAGCGCAGCGTGCGCGAATGCCTGCTGCACACCAACCTGCAGATCGGCCTGCGCCACGAGGATGTGTTCCTGTCGCCCGGCTCCACAGCCGGTGTCGGCATCGTGCTGAACTCGTTTGGCATGGTGAACGGCATGCGCATGGTGCTGCCTGATGGCGACTTCAAGGCCGACCGCTGGCTGGATCTCCTGCAGGAAGAGTGCGCAACCAGCTCCATCCTGATGCCAACCCTGTTGCAGCGCGTGCTGGAGCTCTACAAGGCCGGGCACTACGACGCCTCGTCGCTGCGCCAGATCGTCTACGGCTCCGAGCCGACCCGTCCGCCTGTGATCCGCGACTGGCACGCCACCTTCGGCGGCGAAATCATGCAGATTTACGGCCTCACTGAGTCTACGGGTGGCTGGCTGTCCTTCCTGCGCCACGAGGATCACCTGCGGGCCTTCGCCGGTGAACCGCAGCTGCTGACCTCGTGCGGCAAACCGGCGCTGCATGTCGACCTGTCGATTCGCGATACCGACGGCAGGGCGTTGCCGACCGGCGAGGTTGGCGAGCTGTGGGCGCTTACCGACACCAACATCGCCGGCTATCTGAACCGGCCCGACGAGAACGCCGAGCTGTTCGGTCACGACGAGCGCGGCGCCTGGCTGCGCTGCAACGACCTTGGCAAGGCCGACGAGCGTGGCTATTACTATCTGACCGACCGCAAGAAGTTCATGATCATCTCCGGCGCTTTCAACGTGTTCCCGGTGGTGGTGGAAAACGTACTGGCGGAACACGCGGCGATCCGCGAGTGCGCCGTTGTGGGCGCGCCCCACCCCGAGTGGGGCGAGGCGGTGGTGGCTGTGGTGTCGCTGCGTGACGGCGCTACCGCCACGCCGCAGGAACTGATCGAGTTTTGCCGCGGCAAGGTCGGCAAGTGGGAAGTGCCCAAATACGTGCAGATCGTGCAGGAACTGCCCAAGGGCGGCACTCACAAGATTGCCAAACACCAGATCCGCGAGGGGTTTCGGCAGCACCCGGACACCTTGCCATGGGGCGAGCAACTGTGCGCGGACTAACCGGCTCTGTAAAGAAAATCCGGTGCGCGCCTGGCCCGACGCCGCGGCGCCGGGCAGTCCGGCTCACGGTCTTTCGACGGTCTGCACGTACAGCAACTCGCAGCTGCCGTCACCGGTATCCTCACGGTTCATTGAGCTGCGCCACTGCCAGCCGTCGGCGGCGCGCAGTTCGAGCAGGTAGCCACGCAGCGCCACCTGTTGGCCGGCGCTGACCTGGCGCAGGGCGCGCACCACGGTCGCATCGGCCGGAATCAGATGCACGTTGGCGCTGGAGGTTTCGATTTCGCGCCGTGGCAGCGGCGGCTCGCCTTGGTAACGCCAGAAGTACCAGCGTCCCCTTTGGCTGATGTCCAGTTGTTCGATTACCGCCGGCTCGCTCATGCGGCCCCAACCGAGCGCGAAATCGAAGGGCGCCAGGCCGGCGGTCCGGCCCAGGCGATAGCGGGCGGACGACAGCACCCGTCCGCTGACCGCGTATTCGGCGAGCACACGGGCCGGGATGCCGTTCAGCGAAAACTGTGGTCCGGCGGGCAGATTCCGTTGCACCGGCGCGCCGAGCGGATCTGCGGGCAGCAGCTCGGTCATGGGGGGTGGGTTCTGCACGCCTGGCACGGGTACTGGCCACCAGTGCCAGGCCAGCACCGCCAGCAGAACGATCAGCGCCAGGCGTTTCATCGGCGGCGGTGTATCACGGCAATGCCCGCGCGCAGGCGGCGATATGCTGGTGCAGCTGGCGCAGGCCAGCATCCAGAGCGGCGGGCCCGGGACTCAGGATGTCGGCGGATTTGATTTCGAACACCTGACCATTATGCAAGGCCGGGATAGCGTCCCAGCCGGGCCGGTCGGCCAGATGCCGGGGTCGAAAGCGTTTGCCGCACCAGGAACCGAAGATGATGTCCGGCGCACGGCGTACCACCTCGCCCGGATCAACGATGACACGGCCTTGCGCAGCGGCCCGGTTGCCCAGCTCGGCGAAGCAATCCTCACCGCCAGCCAGATGAATGAGTTCGGATACCCAGCCGATGCCGCTGATCAGCGGCTGGTCCCATTCCTCGAAGTACACGCGCGGCCGCCTGGGCAAGCGCGCGGCGGCGCTCAGGGTGGCATCCATGCCGGCTTGCAGCTGGTCGATCAGCATCTGCGCCTTGACCGGGCCTCCCACCAGCGCGCCTAGCACGCAGATCATGTCCAGGATGCCGGCGACGCTGCGCTGGTTGAACACATGCACGGCGAGGCCGGCCTGCACCAGGCTGGCGGCGACGGGTGCTTGCAGGTCGCTGAAGCCGAGTACCAGGTCGGGTTTCAGAGCGAGGATTCTATCCAGCCGTGCGCTGGTGTAAGCCGATACCTTGGGTTTTTCGCGTCGCGCCTGAGGTGGGCGTACGGTGAATCCCGAAATGCCGACGATGCGATGCTGCTCGCCCAGCAGGTAAAGGGTTTCGCAGGTTTCCTGAGTGAGGCACACGATGCGCCTGGGGTGGCGGTCGCTCACCGTGCGGTGTCACGGCGTGGCGACGGCAGGCGGGGGCTTGCGCTCATCGCAGGTGCCTCGGGTTGGGTGCGCCACCCTGCCGTGGGTTGGCAAGGACCGGGGTGTTGTCCCCGGTCCTTGCGTGGTCCGGCCGGAATATCAATGCGCGGGCGAGTAACGCACCGTGAACATCACGTTGCGCCCGTCTTCGTTGAACAGGCGCGCGGTTCGGTAATCCTTGTTGAACAGGTTGGCGAGCTTGCCCTCCAGGGTCCAGTCTGTGCGCAGGCTGTAGGCTGCGCGTAGGTCAAGCGTGAGGTAGCTGCCCAGGGAGTGGGTATTGGCCAGGTCATCGTAGCGTTGGCCTTCACCGTACACGGTCGTTCCCACACGCCAGGCGCCCCGGCTGCGGTCCAGATCCAGCCGGGCCATCAGCTTGGCGCGGCGCGGTAACTGATTGCCCCGATTGGCGCCGTTGCTGCGATTTTCCGGATCGAGCGCGCTTACATTGGCGACCACATCCCAGCCGGCCAGGCTGGTGCTGACCAGTGCCTCCAGGCCGCGGATGCGCGCCTGGTCGATATTGACCTGATAGGGAATCGGGGGCAGGTTCGAAAAATCCAGGCCGATCAGGTCGTCAATCCTGGTTTGGTAGGCGTTCAGCGACCAGGTGAACGCGGCGTGGACACCGGCAATGCCCAGTTCATAGCTGTCTGATTCTTCGGGCTTCAGGTCTGGATTGCCAAAATTGAACGGGAAATACAACTCGTTGAACGACGGCGCCTTGAAGGCGCTGCCCCAGGACGCCATCACGCGCAGGATCGGACTGACACGATAACCCCAGGCCAGCGAGCCGGTGGTATGCCCACCGAATTGCTGGTTGTCGTCGCGGCGCGCCGCCAGGGTCAGGTCATGCTCCCCGAAGCGGCCCTGGTATTGACCAAAGCCAGCCGCGTTGTCGCGCGAGCTCACGGCGTAGGCGGTGGTGCTCCGGATCCGGTCGTCCAGCCAGTCGGCGCCCAGCGTCAGGCGGTGTTCCGGGGCGAGGGCGAAGTCGTTCTGCCAACTCGCGCTGCGCCGCTCGGTGTCGAAGGCGCTACTGAATGCGTCCTCAAAGAAGTTGTCACTCAGGTCCCGGCTGCGTCCGCCAGACAGTGATGCGTGCCAGAACGGCAGCGCCTGCCAGTCCAGACGCGCGCCGACGACGTCCTGGACGAGCTGAGTGCTGTTGGAGGCGAAGGCGCTGCCGTCGTATTCGTTGTCGCCGTCGCTGCGCAGGTAGTGGCCTTCGAGCTGGAACGTGTCAGTCAATTTGTAGCCGGCACGCAGGCTGGCACCGGTGTCGCGGTAGGGGTCGCGGTCCGGCTCGCTGGTGAAACAGCCGCCACCGGGCGGAAACGGCAGACCGTCGCAGCTGTTGAAGCCCCGAGTTTCCACATGACTGCCGCCGATGTTGAACCAGCCGCGATCGCCGCCGCCGGACAGGCCGGCGCTGTACTCCTGGGTGCCGTGGCTGCCACCGCTGGCCGACAGCCGTGGCGTCAGGGCGCCGCCGCCTTTTCTGGTGAAAATCTGGATCACACCGCCGATGGCATCCGCGCCATACAGGCTCGACCGCGGACCGCGCACGATTTCGATGCGCTCCACCTGGTCGATCGGGATGTCCTGGAACGATGTAAGACCGGCCGTGGCCGACCCGACCCGGATACCGTCCACCAACACCAGCACGTGGTCGGACTCGGTGCCGCGCATGAACAGCGTGGTCAGTTTGCCCCGGCCGCCGTTGCTGCTGATGCCAAGGCCCGGCACGCCGCGCAGGGCATCGGGCACCGAGCGCGCCTGCAGGCGCTCGATCTGCTCCCGGTCGATAACCGTGACCGAGGCCAGGCTGTCGACGTTGGATTGGGCCTGGCGCGTGGCGGTGATGTTGATTACGAGCGGTGGCTCGGTGGCGGCTTGAAGGCCGGCCGAAAACAAAGATAGCCCGGCGACGAGGCCGGCAATGCGTATGCGTGTCATGAATGCTCCTGCTCGCGCCCATCCGCGCGAACTTGCGGGTTTGCCAACCGGCGGTGCAGGGGCAAGAACACGGGTGACGGTGCGCCAGATGCGCGACGGAACCCGGCGCATCGCCCACCGCAATGCCGACCTGTAAGCTCCGCGGCCGGTCTCCGGGCTGACGAGTGGGCGTAACTCCCAGCCGCGGCGCCTTCCCGTGCCGATGCACAGTGGCGTGTTGCCGCGGTTTGACTCGCTTACCGTTGCGGGGGCAGCGCCGGAATTGTTCGGGGTCGAACGCACCGGCTTCCCGTTTCATCCTTTGGGCGAACGCCCGCAGGACACCTCGAAGCGGGCCAGATGTTAGGACGCGATGGCGTGGTCGTCAATCGGCGCCAGTCAGCGAACGCGGGATCACCCGGGGTCGTCCAGTACCGCGCGATAAAGCGCCATATAGGCGCGGGCGCTGGCTGCCCAGGAGTGGTCCTTGGCCATGCCAGCGTGCTGCAACTGTCGCCACGGCTCATCAGCCCGGAACAACGCGCAGGCGCGTTCTACTGCTTCCAGCAAGGCTGCCGCGCTGGCTGTCTGGAACCTGATCCCGGTGGCGCGTCCGGTGGCCAGGGCTCTTGGGGTGGCATTGACCACGGTGTCGGCCAGCCCACCAACGGCGCGCACGATGGGCACCGTGCCATAGCGCAGGGCATACAGCTGTGTCAGGCCACATGGCTCAAAGCGTGACGGTACCAGCAAGGCATCGACGCCGGCCTGGATGCGGTGCGCCAGTGCCTCGTCGTAACCGGTTCTGAAGGCCACGCGACTGGGCGCGGCGGCGGCCGCGGCATGCAGCGCTTGCACATACGTGGCTTCACCACTGCCCAGCACGACCACTTGTACCGGCATGGCCAGCAGCCTGGGTAACGCATCGAGCAGCAGGTCGATGCCTTTTTGCGCCACCAGCCGGCCGACCAGCCCCAGCAGCAGTGTATCCGGATCAACCGCGAGCCCCATCTCGGCCTGCAGTGCGGCTTTG
The DNA here is from genome assembly GCF_041601295.1 of Immundisolibacter sp. Taxonomy (NCBI): domain Bacteria; kingdom Pseudomonadati; phylum Pseudomonadota; class Gammaproteobacteria; order Immundisolibacterales; family Immundisolibacteraceae; genus Immundisolibacter; species Immundisolibacter sp. Next base: position 6,256 of record NZ_JBFIII010000061.1, on the reverse strand, counting down.
TTGGCCTGCTTTCCGGCCAGGTGATCGCGGTCGTACGGCGTTGACAGCGCCGGATCCGTGCTCGGGTTCCACACCGTGCTGTCGATGCCGTTCAGAATGCCGGACAGTGCCGCAGCGCGATGGCGCAGCAGGCCATCCAGGCCACAGCCGAACTCCGGCGTGGTGATCTCCCTGGCGTAGCGGGGGCTGACGGTGGTGACGCGGTCGGCGTAGACGATGCCGCCCTTGATCAAGGCGAGCTGGCCATGGAATTCCAGTGCCTGATACCGCCACCACTCAGGCGGCAGACTCAGCTCGTCGGCGTCGCTGGCTGGGACCAGGCCCTGGTAGGCGAGGTTGTGGATGGTGAACACGCTGCGCGGGCGGCGCGTTTCAAGACTCAGCAGCGCCGGTAGCAGGCCGGTTTGCCAGTCGTGGGCGTGCACGATGTCGGCGCGCCAGTTCGGCGCCAGACGGCCGAGTGCCAGCGCTGCCGCAGCCCGGCAAAACAGCGCAAATCGCCGGGCGTTGTCCGGCCAGTCCTGGCCCGCATGGTCCTGGTAGGGATTGCCGGGGCGATCGAAAGCAGGACTGCCGACCAGATACACCGGCACGCGGCCCGCTGGATGTCCCGCACCAATGTGGCCCTCAAACAGTGTGACCGTGCTGCCATAGAGTGCCGATTCCGCGATCGGCTCCAGGCCCGCCAGTGCGGCCATCGCTGCCGGGTAGGCCGGCAGCACCAGGCGGGCATCGGCGCCCGCACTGCGCAGCGCGGCCGGCAATGCGCCAACCACGTCGCCAAGACCGCCGGTCTTGATCAGCGGCCAGGCTTCGCTGGCGGCCAGCAGGATGCGCGGGCGACGACTCACGGCCCTATCAGTTCAGGAACCATACCGGCCGACCCCGAGCGCAACGGTTCGCGGCTGACGGTTTCTGGAATGCTTATTGCGTTCATGGACTACCGCGGCGCGCACCTGGTATCAGAGGGCATGGTAACAACCGGGCTGGCACGAAGTTTGTGCTGACTGCATGCTGGGGATCACGCTGGTTGCCCAGGGCCCCGGGTTAAATTGTCGTCGGCAACTGTCAATCCCGAAACGTCCGAGCAACGCCACCGGGCCGGAGAAATTACGCATGAACGGTGCCAGGCATCCGGAACGTTTCATCAGCGAGCTGACGCGCAGCACTCTGGCACTGATTCTCGCCGGTGGTCGCGGCAGTCGGCTGGAGCAGCTCACGCTGTGGCGGGCCAAGCCGGCGGTGCCGTTCGGTGCCAAGTTTCGCATCATCGATTTCCCACTCTCGAACTGTGTCAACTCCGGGATACGCCGGGTTGGCGTGCTGACCCAGTACAAGGCGCACTCGCTGTTGCTGCATATCCAGCGTGGCTGGGGGCAGTTGAATGGTCAGTTCGGCGAGTTCATCGAGCTGCTGCCGGCGCAGCAGCGTCTGGAGACCTCCTGGTACGCGGGAACCGCCGACGCCGTGTGGCAGAACCTGGACATCATCAGCGCGCATAACCCCGAGTACGTGCTGGTCCTGGCTGGCGATCACATCTACAAGATGGACTACGGCCCGATGCTGGCTGCTCACGTCACCCAGCAGGCGGATGTCACCGTCGGCTGCGTGGAAGTGCCGGTGGCACAGGCCAGTGGTTTTGGCGTGATGGCGGTGGACGCGGACCTGCGTATCCAGCGTTTCGACGAGAAGCCGGCGCAGCCCCAGCCGATGCCCGGACGGGACGATCTGGCCTTGTGCTCGATGGGCATTTACGTGTTCAACGCCCGATTTCTATACGAGCAGTTGTACAAGGACGCGGACATGCCGGGCTCGGGCCACGACTTCGGGCGCAATATCATTCCGGGTCTGATCACGCGCTACCGGGCCTTCGCCTATGCCTTTCGCGATGTGCAAACCGGCGTCCAGGCCTACTGGCGGGACGTCGGCACCTTGGATGCCTATTACGAAGCGAACATGGATCTGGTGTCGGTGACGCCGGAACTGAATCTGTACGACACCGAGTGGCCGATCTGGACGCTGCAGGAGCAGGTGCCACCGGCCAAATTCGTGTTCGACGACAACGATGGCCGGCGTGGTACGGCGCTCGACTCGGTGGTCGCCGGTGGCTGCATCGTGTCCGGCGCCGTGGTGCGCCGCTCCTTGCTGTCTACCAATGTGCGGGTCGAAGCGGGTGCCGAACTCGACCAGTGCGTGGTGCTGCCCCAGGTGCATGTGGGCGCCGGGTGCCGTATTCGTCGCGCCATCATCGAGCGCGGCTGCATCCTGCCGCCCGGCACCGTGGTCGGCTATGACCCGGTAGCCGATGCACAGCGCTTCAGTGTTACTCCCGGCGGCGTGACACTGGTGATCCCGGAGATGCTGGGTCAGGCGCTGCATCATGCGCGATAAGCGCGATGCAAACGGGGCCAATCGGTATCCTGGCAGGGCGCGGGATGACTCCTCGGCGTGGCCTGGCAGACGCCAGGTCTGGCATATCGCTTCACCCCGCTTGGTCGCCCGACCCTGACCACGCCGCCTGACGTTTGAAGTCTATGGCCGGGCCGGACGGCCGGATGCCATGTACTCAAAGACATAGTGTACGAATTAGGACGATAATCGACCTCATGGACATCAGCGAGCCAACGCGGACATCTGTCGTGGGCTGTGTCATAAGGCGTCATGGCCGTAATTGACCGACCGGATGCTGGCGCTGTTGGGGTTGCTGTGGGTGCTGGTGCCTGAATAAAGCAAAACAAGGGAGTCGCCATGGCCTATTTGGCGTTGATCGCGGGGATCATGGGTGGGCTTGCGGTTTTGTGGTTCGCTGCCGGGTCGAGTCGGGCGCCGCGTCGTCGCTCCGGTGCAGCGCCGGCCAGTTTCCGCTCATCGCAGAACACAGCCGCTAAAGCCGCTACTCAGCTGACACCAACGCCCCCGATGAAAGCGCCTGCGCCGGTACTGGATGGCGCAGCCGAAGCAATCAAGCCGCCGCCAATCGAGATCGTGACGCTACGGTTATTGGACGACACTTTGCTGGAACCGGACGTGGCACTGCGTCTGGCCGGCCTTGCGGACAGTTTGCCGCGGCCGCGTAGCGTGATGTTACAGCTGGCACAGGCCGGGGATGATCCGGCTGAGCTGGCGCGTATTGTCGCTACCGACCCTGCCACCGCGGCATTGTTGCTGCGCACTGTCAACTCGGCACAGTTCAGCCTGAGGTCTGAAATTACCAGTATCCAGCATGCGATCACCTACCTTGGCGCCAACCTGGTGCGCGACGTGGCGATTCGTCACGCCATGACCGTGCCGGCCGCTGGCCGCAATCTGACCACCGAGCGTATCTACCAGGGCCTGTGGCGCAACAGTTACCTGGCCAGTGGTATCGCCCTGGCGCTGGCGCAGCGGCTGCGCCTTCCGGCGCCGGCCGCCACATCGACACAGGCCTTGCTGTTTATGCTGGGCGATATCGCATTGGTGTCGCATTACCCGCAGATTGCCGATTTGTACAACGCCGATCTTGACCTGGCGGTCCTGGTCGCCGGGACTCAGGAGCGGTTGGGTTTTAATTCGGCCATGGTCGGGGCTCATCTGGCCCAGGTGTGGCAGTTGCCAGCGGGGCTGCGGGTCGCGCTGCGAAAAAGTCTGATGCCGCTGGTGAGCGGGCCAGACACGCTGGATCCGGAGACGGCGCCGGGGCTCGTCGTCAGCTATTTCTCGAACCGTTTGGCGCAGGCACTGTGGCGACAGGTCGATTTCGATCTGGTCGATGCCATGCAGGCCCTGCGGGAGCGACCAGAGGCGTACTACCTGCCGCAGCATCTGGCGGCCGTGGGTTTGCAGGACGCGTTATCGGCGTTGACTGAGCCAGCGGTCGAGCGCCGCCTGGCGAGCTTGGTCAAGGGCCTGTCGGCGCCTAGGTGATCCCGGATCCGGACGCTAGAAAATGCGCCGCTTCAGGCTGAACTGCTGGATCACCGTGGTGGAGATTTCCTCGATCGATTTGTGGGTCGAGTCCAGGTGCGGGATGTTCAGTCGCTGGTAAAGTCGCAGCGCCTGGCGGGCCTCGAACTGGCACTGCGGCAACGAGGCGTAGCGGCTGCCGGGGCGCCGTTCCTCGCGGATGCGGTGGATACGCATCGGGTCTATGCTAAGCCCAAACAGTTTCTTGCGATGGGGCAGCAAGGACTTGGGAAGGCTTTGATTTTCAAGGTCATCTTCGGTCAATGGAAAGTTCGCGGCGCGGATGCCGAACTGCAGGCTCAGGTACAGGCTGGTGGGCGTCTTGCCGGAGCGCGACACGCCGATCAGGATAATGTCGGCGTCCGACAAGTGCTTGCCGTCCACACCGTCGTCGTGAGCCAGGCTGAAGTTGATCGCTTCGATCCGTTCCTCGTAGTCCCCCGATTCCGGCGCGCCATGGGTGTGAAGCGTTTGCTGCGCAGCGGTTACCCCAAAGGCGGCCTCGAGTGGAGCGATAAAGGCTTCGAGTACATCCAGGCACAGCAGCCCTGAGCTTTTGATGATCGCCCGCACGGCGTCATCGGAAATGCTGCACAGGATGACCGGCGGCTCACCATCGCCGGCGGCATCGAGGATGCGCGCCAGAGCCGCCGTCGCCTTGACCGGGCTGTCGACGAACGGAATGTCTATGCGTTCTATCTGCGCGGTTGGAAAGTGCGTGAGCAGCGCATGGCCGAGCGTCTGCACGGTGATGCCGGTCTGATCGGACACAAAAAAGACGCTACGCGTCATGCCCGGCTCGTTGATGGCGCCGGTTGTTCACCCGCCGTCGCGTACGGTCAGACGATCGCCCGGCTTGAGTGTTTGGGTAAGCCTGGCGCCGTTCCACAGTTGCAGCTGCTCCAGGCTGACGCCAAAGTTCTGGGCAATGCGCCAGGCATTGTCGCCGGCCCGCACGGTATATGTGCGCAGCCGCGTGGCGTCGGCCACGGCGGTTGCCTCGGCGGGACGAAAGACGTGCACCTGCTGCCCTACGGCAAGCGCACCGGCGGCAACGCCCGGGTTGCAGGCGCTGATCTGTTTCGGGTCCACCTGGTAGCGACGGGAAATTCCCCACAGCGTGTCGCCAGCCGCGACGCGATGCACGATGCGCTCGCCGTCGCAGCCTCGTCTGGGGCCAGGTTTGGTGTCGGCGGCGTAAGCGATCGGGATCATCAGATCCTGGCCTTGTTTGAGCATGCCGGTGTGTAGCCCGTTCGCCTGGCGCAGATCCGAGATGCTGACCCGATAGCGCTGGGCCAGGCCGGTCAGGGTTTCGCCCGGGCGCACCTGGTGCCGACGCCACTGCACCCGTCGCTGCGGTATGTCGCTGACAGTCATTTCGGCAGGAACCGCGATGCGCGGCAGACTGGCCAGCTGACGCCGGGCTTCATCGGCAAGGCTGGCCGGTATCAGTAGCCGATGCGGCCCGCCGGGCGGGGTGGTCCCGCGGTGAAAGCCCGCGTTGAGCGAGCGGATTTCCTCCGGGCTGAGATCCTGGACCACCGCCAGGGTGTCCAGCCGGATGGCGCCGTCCACGTCCAGCGCGGTGAAGTAAGGGGCGTTCGGGATGTCGGGCAGGCTGATGCCGTAGGCTTCAGGATTCTCGAGCAGTTTGCGCAGGGCCAGCAGTTTGGGCACGTAGCAGCGTGTCTCGCCGCGCAATGGCAAGTCCAGGAAGCCCGTGCCGCGGCCGTTGGATCGATTGGTCTCGCACATGCGCGAGATGTATCCGGGCCCGCCGTTATAAGCGGCCAGCGCCAGCGCCCAGTCGCCGTTGAACTGCTGGGACAGCGTGGTCAGGTAATCGAGCGCCGCGCGGGTGGAGTCAATCACGTCGCGACGCTGGTCCACCCAGGTGGTCTGGTGCAGGCCATAGTCTTTGCCGGTTTCGGCCAGGAACTGCCACAGCCCCACCGCATTGCTGCGCGACACGGCATTGGTCTGAAACGCGCTTTCGACGACCGGCAGCAGTGCCAGTTCGGTTGGCAGGCCGCGTCGTTCGACCTCGTTCAGGATGTAGTACAGATAGCGGCTGCCGCGTCCCCACGCATTCTCCAGGAACAACGGGTGGTCAAGGTACCAACGCAGCTCGGTCTGGATCTGCGGGTCGTTCGGCATCTGCATGGCAAAGCCGTTGCGCAGGCGTTCCCACAGATCCAGTTCGAAGCCTTGATCCAGCGCGGCCCGGCGCGCCGCGGCGCGCGCCGCCTGGCTGCTGGCGCCAGAACCAATGACCGGCTCGGATTGCTTGGCCGACCAGCCGCCGCCGGTT
>NZ_JBFIII010000060.1 GCF_041601295.1 Immundisolibacter sp. | reverse complement strand
CATGCCGATGGCGAAAAACACCTCGCCGCTGACCAGCTTGGGCATGAAAAATTGCTTTTGTTCCTCGGTGCCATAGCGCAACAGGGACGGACCGGTCTGGCGGTCGCCCACCCAATGCGCCGCAACCGGTGCCCCGGCGGCAAGCAGTTCCTCGGTGACGACGTAGCGTTCGAGCGCCGTGCGACCGTGGCCGCCGTACTCGGTGGGCAGAGTCATGCCCAGCCAGCCCCGGGCCGCCAGGCGGCGGCTGAATTCGCCGTCAAAGCCGCCCAGCCAGTTGTCGCAGCGCGGCGTATAACGACCGGCAGCCAGTTCCTCCGCCAGAAAGGCGCGGACCTCGGTGCGCAGCGTCTCGCAGCTTGAAGGCAAACGGGCTGGCTCCAGACTGATGCCGGGTACGGACAACGGGTTCTCCTCCGTGAGATTCGGGTAAACAAGGCGTGGACAGCACTGGCGTGTGCCACCCGAACGCATGTTAAAGCAGACGGCCGGGGCAGGTCACCTGCAGGACTGATCAGGCGTGTACCGACGTCGGGTCGCCGGAGTTCATGGAGACACGCCGGCACCAGGGCATCCTAAGGAGACGCTGAAGTATTCAGTGTTTCCCGCAGCGCAAGGATGCGCTGCCAAAATCTGTAGCTGTAAGCCACTGATTTTGTGAGCCATCGGAAAACCACGCTTTTCCGATGGCGGGCGCTGAGAAATCCACGATGGATTTATTCAGCGCTTCCCTAAGGATTTCGCGCCAGAGGCCTTAGCCGTGGCGCAGCTTCAGATACAAGATGGCGCCTGCCAACACCAGGGTCACCGAGTTGGCAAGGACCAGAGGCAGGTCGCGCGTCAACAGACCGTAGACCAGCCATAGCGCCACGCCCGCTACGAAGATCGTATACATACGCAGCGACAGGCCGCGGGTGTCGCGGGTAGCGAGGGTGTGCAGCACCTGCGGCAGAAAAGCTGCGGTGGTCAGCAGCGCCGCCAACAGGCCAATGGCAGTTGTCATAAAGCCGGGGCGTGCGGTTGGCGGGGGTGTTTGTCGATTATCATTCCGGGCATGCCCGTCTTGGTTCTGGACAAGGCGGTGCTCAACATAGGCCGGGCCGAATGGCGTCCCGGTGACGGCCCCAAGGAGGAGTCAGCATGGCGAAGGTAACGGAATTTGGCTATCTGGGCATTGGCGTCAAGGACGGCGACGCGTGGCGCGAGTTCGCCAGTCAGGTGGTTGGCATGGAAGTGTTGGACGAAGGCGACGGCGATCGCTTTTATCTGCGCATGGACGGCCACCATCACCGCATAGTCGTGAACCTGCACGGTGACGACGACATGGATTTTATCGGCTGGCGCGTGGCCGGACCGGAAGAGTTCGACGAGATGAAGCGTCAGCTTGATGCCGCGGGCGTGGACTACAAGCATGCCGACGGCGAGGAACGCAAGGAACGGATGGTGCTTGATTTGCTCAAGTTCAAGGACCCGGGCGGCAACCCGACCGAGATCTACCACGGCCCACGGGTCGAGACCTTCATGCCGTTTCATCCGGGTCGGCGCATGTATGGGCGTTTCCAGACCGGGGCCGGTGGCGTGGGTCACTGCATCCTGCGCCAGGATGACCTGGACAAGGCCTACCGCTTCTACACCGATGTATTCGGCATGCGCGGTTCGGTGGAATACAACCTGAAGATTCCGGGCACCGATTGGGTCGCCGCGCCGGTATTCATGCACTGCAATGAGCGCGATCACTCGGTAGCTTTCCTGGGTGCGCCGATGGAAAAGCGCATCAACCACCTGATGATCGAGGTGGAGAGCATGGACGACGTGGGTTACACCTACGACATTGTGCGCAAGCGCAAGATTCCGGTCGCGATCCAGCTGGGCAAACACAGCAACGACCAGATGATGTCGTTCTACATGGGTAACCCGTCGGGCTGGCTGTGGGAATATGGGTCCGGTGCCCGAAAGTCTATCCACCAGTCCGAATACTACGTGGCAGACATGTGGGGGCACGGGACCGAAGCTACCGGCTTTGGCATGGATCTGGATATGCAGGCCTGACGGTATCTCAAGCCCGGCGGCGATTGCGGCGCCGGGCACTTTCGGAAGACGCCCCGACTCGTTCGGGGCGTTTTCTTTGAGGCTGGTGCCAGCATTTGGGGTGTCCCACGGGTGGATGGTATGGGTTTGCGGCGAATCTGGCGCGCTGCGCGTTATTCCGCGCAGGGGCTGCGCGCGGCCTTCCGTGGCGAGGCCGCATTTCGCCAGGAGTTGTTGATCGCCCTGGTGGCGGCGCCGCTCGGGCTATGGCTGGGGCGCTCAGCAGCGGAACGGGCCTTGCTGTTGGGCAGCCTGTTGCTGACGCTGATTGTCGAGCTGCTCAATTCGGCGCTGGAGGCAGCCATCGATCGCATTGGCGTGGAGCGCCATGAGTTGTCTGGCCGTGCCAAGGACATGGGCTCGGCCGCGGTCTTTGTGGCCTTGATATTGACCGCCACGGTGTGGTTGCTGATCGCCGCGGGACGCCTGTTCGGCGTGTAATGCCGACCCGCAGGGCATTCCCGCTGGGCGCTGACGGAGGACGGACATGCAACTCGGATACGTTGGGCTCGGCACCATGGGGCTGCCGATGGCGCTTAATCTGCTGCGGGCGGGGTTTGCTCTTCAGGTGATCAGCCGCAGCCGGCCGCCGCTCGATCAGGCTATCGCCGCGGGGGCGGTCGAGGCGCCCGGGTATGCGGAACTCGCGGCGCAGTCGGACGTCGTGCATACCTGCTTGCCCATGCCGGCGGATGTGGAGGCCGTGTACCTTGGCAGCAACGGCCTGGTAGCCAATGCACGGCCTGGTACGGTGCTGATCGACCACAGCACGGTGGGGCCGGGAACCTGTCGCAAAATTGACGCCGCGGCGCGTAATCGCGGAGTGCATTTTCTGGATGCGCCGGTGTCCGGCGGCCCGGCGGGCGCGCAGGCGGCGACGCTCGGCATCATGGTCGGCGGTGAGCCGGCGGTGTTCGAGCGCATGCTCGGGGTGCTGCAAATCCTGGGCAAGACGGTGGTGCGTCTTGGGCCCAGCGGCAGTGGTGCGGTGGCCAAACTGGTCAATAACCTGTTGGTGGGCGTGCACCAGCGGGCGCTGATCGAGATGCTGCTGGTGGGCCAGCGCGCAGGCGTCGACCTGGATGCCCTGGTGCAGGTGCTGCTCGGCAGCAGTGGCCGCAGCGCCGTGTTGGAGATGATGTACCCGCGTCTTAAAGCCCGTGACTTGCAGCCGCGTTTTCGCAGCGACCTGTTTCACAAGGACCTGAGCCTGGCGCTGGAAATGGCCGCAGACTGCGGCGTGCACAGCCTGACCGGCGAGGCGGCGCTGGAGGCAATGCAGGCCACCATGGCCGCTGGGCTCGGTGGCCGGGACAGTTTGGCGATGCTGTTGCCATTGGAGCAGGGTGCCGGTATGCGGCTGTTTGAACCGGACCCTTGATGTTGATGACCCATGGTTTTCAGCCGTGATGCGCCAAACGCGTTAGTGTGGCGGCGGAGCGAGCTGCAGCGGCCGGGCGGGCCGACTGGAATTTCCTTAACGACTATTCAGTTCGGCTCGCCGCTCCTTTATAGTTGAGCCTCACCGGTCAAGGAGGATCCTCATGAACGCGATCAACGAGCTACCTGCATCCCGCCTGAACGACGAGCTGGCCAGAGTGTTTGCGCTGCAGCAAGCGCGCAAGATCGAGTTGCGGGAAACCAGTGTCGGGCAACGCCTCGAAAAGCTGATGCGCCTGCGCGCGGCGGTCATCGCGCACAAGGCTGACATCGTCGCCGCTGCCTACGCCGATATGCGAAAGCCGCAGGTGGAAGCCCTGCTCGGCGAGATTATGCCGGTGACCCAGGCGATTGATCTGGCGCGCAAGAATCTGCGCCGCTGGATGCGCCCGCAGCGCGTCAGGACGCCGATCAATATGCTTGGCACCCGTGGGGCAGTGCGCTTTGAGCCCAAGGGCTCAACACTGATCATCGCGCCCTGGAACGTGCCGGTGTTCCTGAGCTTTGTGCCGCTGACCAGTGCCGTGGCGGCCGGTTGTACGGCCATGATCAAGCCGTCCGAAATGACGCCAGCGCTGGCCGTGGTGATCCGCACCATCGTCGCCGAATGCTTTGACGAGGCCGAGGTAGCGGTGTTCGAGGGCGGGCCGGAGGTGGCGCAAGCACTGCTGACCTTGCCGTTCGACCACATTTTCTATACTGGCAATCCGGAAATCGGCAAGGTGGTCATGCGCGCCGCTGCCGAGCACCTGACGTCCGTGACGCTGGAACTGGGCGGCAAGTCGCCGGTGATCGTGGATGAGAGCGCCGACATCGAGTCGGCCGCCGAGCGCCTGGCCTGGGGCAAGCTTCTGAACGGTGGCCAGATATGCGTGGCGCCGGATTATGTTCTGGTGCATGAGTCGCGCAAGGACGAGCTACTCGGCGCGCTGACGCGCCAAATGGAACTGCACGCGACTGCCAAGGACGGCAAGGCGCCGGAATTGACCCGCATTGTCAACACGCGTCACCACACCCGTGTCCAGGGTTTGCTGGACGATGCCCTGGCGCGCGGTGCGCGCGTGGTCACCGGTGGCCAGAGTGATGCGGCCGACTGCTTCATCGCGCCGACAGTGCTGACCGACGTGTCGCCCGACTCCAAGCTGATGCACGAAGAAATCTTCGGCCCGCTGCTGCCGGTGTTGAGTTATCGCGACCTTACCCAGGCGCTTGAACTGATCAATGCCAAGCCCAAGCCCCTGGCGCTGTATGCGTTCAGCCGTATCAAGGCCAACGTCGAGCGCATCCTGCGCGGTACCTCGTCTGGCGGCAGCACGATTAATCACGTCATGCTGCACGGGCTGCACCCGAACCTGCCGTTCGGTGGCGTTAACAACAGTGGTATCGGCAAGTCTGGCGGATTTTACGGCTTCCAGGCCTTTTCCAATGAGCGTGCGGTTCTGCACCAGGTCAGCCGGATCAGCTTTACGCGCTGGGCGATGCCGCCGTACTCGCCGCGCATGATCCGAATCCTGGACCGTTTCGTACGCTGATCATCTGATTCAAGCTGAATCTCAAGGAGGAGACACACGGTGGACGCTGCCCTGGAGTCGGAGAAAACCCGTCTGAGTCCGCTGACCAAGGTCGGTGCCATTCCGGTGAGCCTGACGGCGATGCTGCCATTTGTCGGCTATTGGCTGGGCGGTGGCGCCTGGCACTGGCTGACCATTGGGCTGTTGTTCGGCGTCGGGCCGTTTCTGGACCTGTGGTTGGGCGAGGACAACGCCAATGTTCCGCCGCAGCTTGAGCGTGAGTATGAAAGACGTCTCTATTACCGCCTGACCCTGTGGCTGTATCTGCCGGTGCAGGTCGCGCTGGTGCTGTTCAGCTATAACCTCATCATCAACACCGAGATGGCATTGCAGGCGCAGATTGGCCTGGCGCTATCGATGGCGGTGGGGGTGGGTTTTGGGGCCACCCTGGCGCATGAGTTGTGCCATCACCCGAGCAAGCTCGATCGGTTCATCGGGGTGCAGATATTCAGTTTGTGCGGCATGGCCAACTTCCTCGTGTATCACAACTATGGTCACCACAACCTGGTGGCGACGCCGGAAGACCCGGGCTCGGCCCGCTATGGTGAATCGTTCTGGAAGTTCACGACGCGCAATATCTCGCGCAAGTTCGTGATGTCCTGGCAGATCGAGGCGCAGCGCCTGGGCCGCCAGGGCCGCGGCTGGCTGTCGCCGCATAACCTCATGATCTGGCTGACATTGAACGAAGTTGCCTGGGTGGCGGGGCTGACCTGGTACTTCGGCCCGTTGGCCTTGGCGCTGTTTGCGGTGCAATACGCCGCGCCGCGCTTCCTGCTGTCGGTCGGTGACTATATGGAGCATTACGGCCTGTCACGGCGCAAGCTGCCCGGCGGCGAGTACGAGCCGGCGCGGGCGATCCACTCCTGGGATGACAGCTACATGCTGAGCAATTTCCTGTTCACGGCGGTGGATCGCCACGCCGATCATCACGAGAACTCGAGCCGGCCGTTCCAGATTCTGCGCGTTCGGCAGGATGCGCCACGGTTGCCGTACGGCTACCTGATCATGATCTTCGCCGCCTTCGTGCCTGCGGTGTGGCGGCGGCTGGTGCATCCGGTGCTGGAAGCGTTTTATGCCAAGGGCGAGGTGGTGCCCCATGGGCTGCCGGGCGCACTGCCGCAGCGTTTTGCCCAGGGCGCCAACATTCGCTGAAAGCAAGCGCCGGGCTCAGCCCGCGCGGTAATCGGTGTCAGTCACTGGCTGGATCGGAATCGGGAAGCGGACGGGCGTTGTCGTCGCCTGGCCCCCGGCCACTGTGGGCAAGCGCCCGCAGCGCCGCCGCCAGTCGTGGATCGGTGCTGGTCTGCGCCACCGCCTCCAGATGGGCGCGGGTAGAGGCGCTGATCGACCGCGGTGTATCTGCCGCTGTCGCGGGTGCCGGCTGCGTAGCCACCAGCACATGCACTTCGATCGCGGTGACTTCATCGTGCGGCCAACCGGCCAGCCAGGCGCGGATTTGCGGCGCCATGAAGCGTAGCCGGGACGCCCAGGCGCTGTTGCTCACCCCCAGACTCAGGCAGCCGTGGTTCAGAACGGCACTGTGCACCACCGCCGCTACCTCGGGTGGTAGGCACCGTTTGATCTGCGCCGCCAGTGCCGCATGTTGTTGACTGGCGTGCAACAGCGCGGCCAACGGCCCGTTGCGGGCGGCAAGTAGCTTGTGAAGGTGTTCCTGGGAACCCATAATGTCCAGCCCGGTCCGGCCTCGTGTGGCTTGGTGACCGTCCGGATTATAGTGTTCCACGATGATCAGCCTGCACATTCAGTGGCCGCGGGCAGGCGGCCTGCGCAGCATTAACCTGCGGGGTCGTACCCTGGTGGCAGTCGGCGGCCTGGCGTTTGGCGCCCTGGTTGGCAGCTTTGCGCTGGGCGCAAGCATGCCCTTGTCCGAGGCACTGCGTGATCGTAAGGCGATCCACCACGAGTTGCGCGCCCAGCGTTCGGTGGTGGATGAGACCCTGATCACGGCCCGGGCACAGGCGCAGGCCCTTGCTGCACGCCTGGGCGAGTTGCAGGGCCGGCTGGCCAAACTGGAGGCCGTCGGGCAACGGGTAGGCAAAGCGGCACGGTTGGCTCCTGGAACCTTCGAGTTCGATGCTTCGCCTGACGTGAGTTCCAACGGAGACATCGACAAGCCGTTCGGGATGGTGAATTTCGTAGCCGCTCTGGACGGATTGTCGCGGCAGATCGATCGACGCGCGGCCCAGTTCTCGGTATTGGACCGGGTGATCGGCGCTGGCGTGATCGAGCGTCATGACGATCTGCCCTCGCCGGTGACCGGCGGTCGGCTGTCGTCGCTGTTCGGTAGCCGGGCCGATCCTTTCAGTGGCCGCCCGGAGTTTCATCCCGGGCTTGATTTTCGGGCCCCGTTGGGTTCGCAGGTAGTTGCCGTGGCCGCCGGCGTTGTCATCAGCAGCGGCTGGGAAAGCGGCTATGGCAAGGTGGTCGAGATCGATCACGGCAATGGTTTTCGCACCCGTTATGCCCACAATCAGACCAATCTGGTTCACACAGGTCAGACCGTGAAACGCAGTCAGCTCATCGCCCGCGTCGGCCGCACCGGCCGCACCACAGGTTCCCATCTGCATCTTGAGGTGCTGCGCAACGGCCGGCGCATGGACCCGGCCGAGTACCTTGCCGCGCTGGCGGCAGGCGAAGGGCCGCTGCATACCGCTGCGCGCTGAGGCGTGTCCATGTGGCAGGCCATCGTGCGGCGCGTTGTCGGCAGCCGTAATCAGCGTCAGATCAAGCGCTACCTGAAGTCGGTGACGCGAATAAGCGCGCTGGCAGACCAGTTTGGCGCGCTCACCGACGCTGAGCTGCGGCAGCGAACGGACATCCTGAAGCAGCGCTATGGTGCTGGCGAGACACTGAATCAGCTGCTGCCCGAGGCCTTCGCGGTAGTGCGCGAGGCGGCGGATCGGGTGCTTGGCATGCGCCATTTCGACGTGCAGCTGGTCGGTGGCATGGTGCTGCACGAGGGCAAGATTGCCGAGATGCGCACGGGCGAGGGCAAGACCCTGGTGGCGACGCTACCCGCCTACCTGAACGCGCTCGCCGGGCACGGCGTGCATGTGGTGACGGTGAACGATTACCTGGCCCGTCGCGACGCGGCCTGGATGGGGCAGATTTACGAATTTCTGGGCTTGTCTACGGGCGTCATCGTGTCCAACCTGGACCAGACTGCGCGCCAGGCGGCCTATGCTGCCGACATCACCTATGGCACCAATAACGAGTTCGGTTTCGACTACCTGCGCGACAACATGGCGTTCACCGCGCAGGACCGGGTGCAGCGGCGGGCGTTCGGCATCATCGACGAAGTCGACTCCATCCTTATCGATGAGGCGCGCACGCCGCTGATCATTTCAGGCCCGGCCGAGGGCAGTACCGAGCTGTACGCCAAGGTCAATTTGCTGGTCCCGCGCTTGGAGCGCCAGACCGAGCCGGAAGGCCCCGGCGACTACCACGTGGACGAGAAAACACGCCAGGTGGTACTCACCGACGCGGGCCATGAACATGCCGAGGAGTTGCTGGCGCAGGCCGGCCTGCTGGCCGAGGGCAACAGCCTGTACGACGCCGGCAACATCACGCTGATGCATCACGTGAACGCGGCCCTGCGTGCGCACACGCTGTTTCAGCGTGATGTGCACTACGTTGTGAACAACGGCGAGGTGATCATCGTTGATGAGTTCACCGGCCGGCTGATGCCCGGTCGGCGCTGGTCCGAGGGCCTGCACCAGGCGGTCGAGGCCAAGGAAAGCGTGCCCGTCAAGCAGGAAAACCAGACACTCGCCACCATCACGTTCCAGAACTATTTTCGTTTGTACGACAAGCTGTCCGGCATGACCGGCACCGCTGACACCGAAGCCTTCGAGCTGCACAGCATCTACGGGCTTGAGGTGATGGTCGTGCCCACTCACCGGCATATGGTGCGCAAGGACTACGGCGACCAGGTGTTTCTCTCAACCGAGGAGAAATACGACGCGGTACTTGCCGACATTAAAGACTGCCACCTGCGTGGTCAGCCGGCGTTGGTCGGCACGGCGTCCATCGAAACCTCGGAACGGGTGTCGCAGCTTCTGAAAAAGGCTGCCGTCCCGCACCAGGTGCTAAATGCCAAGTATCACGAGCAGGAGGCACAGATCATCGCCGGCGCTGGCGAGGCAGGTGCCGTCACCATCGCTACCAATATGGCCGGCCGTGGCACGGATATCGTGTTGGGTGGCAATCTGGAAGCCCGTCTGCAGGGCGTCGAGGACCCTGTTGAGCGCGAGCGCGTCCGCAGCGAGTGGCAGGTGCAGCACGACAAAGTGGTGCAGCTCGGTGGCCTGCATGTGGTCGGTACCGAGCGCAACGAGTCGCGGCGCGTAGACAACCAGCTGCGTGGTCGCTCCGGGCGCCAGGGCGACCCCGGTTCGTCGCGTTTTTACTTGTCGCTGCAGGACGACCTGATGCGCATCTTTGCCAGCGAGCGGGTGTCCGGCTGGATGCAGAAGCTGGGTCTGGAACCGGGCGAAGCGATCGAGCATCCGTGGGTCTCGCGCGCCATCGAGAATGCCCAGAAAAAAGTGGAAGGCCGTAACTTCGACATGCGCAAGCAGTTGCTCGAATACGACGACATCGCCAACGAGCAGCGCAAGCTGATCTATCAGCAGCGCAACGACCTGCTGGAAGCCGACGACGTGTCAGGCATGGTCCAGGCCATGATGAGCGATGTGGTCGGCGCTGCGGTCGATCGTTACGTGCCGCCGGGCAGCGTGGAAGAACAATGGGACCTGCCGGGACTCAAAGATGCCTTGCATGGTGAGTTCGATAGCGGCGCTGATCCGGTGGCCCTGGCTGCGGTGCCGGACATCGACGGCCCCGCATTGCGCGCGCGCTTGATCGAGATCGTGGAAGGTGAGCTCGCCGCCAAGCAGCAACGGGTGGAGCCGGCGGTCATGCGTCACTTCGAGAAGGCGGTCATGCTACAGGTACTGGACAGCCACTGGAAAGACCATCTGGCGGCCATGGATCACCTGCGTCACAGCATTCACCTGCGCGGCTACGCGCAGAAAAACCCCAAACAGGAATACAAGCGCGAGGCGTTCGTGCTGTTCACGCAGATGCTGGACCGGGTCAAGACCGATGTCGCGACCACGCTGCTGCGGGTGCAGGTTCGGGCGGAGGAAGACGTGGAAGCGGTGGAGCGCCAGCGCCGTCAGGCCGGGGAGTATGACTACCAGCATGCGACCGCCGGCGCCATGACCGGCGAGGCGCCGGCCGAGGACGTGGAGCGGGCACGCGCAGACCGTCAGGCCGCGCCATTCGTACGCGCCCAACGCAAGGTGGGTCGAAACGAGGCCTGTCCTTGCGGTTCCGGCAAGAAATACAAGCAATGCCACGGCCAGATCGGCTGAGGGTGGTCCGTCAATGGCGGTAAAGCTCGCCGCGCCTGAGCTGTTGCGGCCGGTGGCCGGCGTGCGCCTGGCCGCAGTGGCTGCGGGCGTGCGCAAGGCCAGTCGCGACGACGTTGTCGTGCTGGAACTCGCCCCTGGCAGTCAGGCGGCAGCTGTGTTTACCCAGAACGCCTTTTGCGCCGCGCCAGTCGCGTTAGCCAAAGACCACCTTTCGGCCACCGCGCCGCGTTATCTGCTGATCAACAGCGGCAACGCGAATGCGGGGACCGGCGCCGCAGGTTACGCCGCTGCCGAGGCATGCTGTGCCGAGCTCGCACGGCTTGCCGGGTGCGAAGCCTCAGCGGTACTGCCGTTTTCCACCGGCGTTATCGGTGAGCTGCTGCCAGTGGAACGTATTACTACGGTTCTGCCCGCGGCGCTGGCGAGTCTTGCACCTGAAGCTTGGAACGCCGCCGCGCATGCCATCATGACCACCGATACCGTAGCCAAGGGCCACAGCGTTAGCGTAATGACGGCCGAGGGCCCGATCACGGTCACCGGCATCGCCAAGGGTTCGGGCATGATCCATCCCAACATGGCAACCTTGCTGGCCTTTGTCGCCACCGACGCGGCCGTTGCGCAGCCATTGCTGCAGGATTGTCTGACTAGCGCGGTCGCCGGAAGCTTCAACCGCATCAGTGTGGACGGCGACACGTCTACCAATGATGCCTGCGTACTGCTGGCCACCGGCAAGGGCGGCGTGAATATCCGGGATCTGTCGAGCGGCCTCGGCGAGGCGCTGCAAGGCGCAGTGGATGAGGTCTGTCGGGTATTGGCGCAGGCTATCGTGCGTGATGGCGAGGGCGCCACCAAGTTCATCACGGTGCAGGTCGAGGGCGGAAAGGACCGGCACGAGTGCGCGCAAGTTGCCTATGCCATCGCCCGCTCGCCGCTGGTCAAGACCGCATTCTTCGCCAGCGATCCCAACTGGGGTCGCGTCCTGGCTGCTGTGGGTTATGCCGGGCTGGCAGGGCTTTCCATTGAGGGCGTCAGCGTGTACCTGGACGATGTATGCGTCGTGCGCGGTGGTGCTCGGGCCGACGATTACACCGAAGTCCGCGGTCAGGCGGTAATGGCCCAGGACGAAATTACCGTGCGGGCGGAGCTTGGCCGCGGCAACGCGAAGACCACCGTCTGGACCTGCGATTTCTCGTACGACTATGTCCGCATCAACGCCGAATACCGCACCTGACCGTCGGAGGGAGCGCGTGAACGGCACGCAGGAGGCGCCAGTCGAGGTGGCGGTGGGTGTGCTGCGGCATCCGGGCAGTGGCCATATCCTTCTCAGCCAACGTCGTGACGGAGCGCATATGGCCGGTTACTGGGAGTTTCCTGGCGGCAAAGTGGAACCCCACGAGACCGATGAACAGGCGCTGACACGCGAATTGCGCGAGGAACTGGGTATCGATGCGGTGACCGTGCAGCCCCTGATTCGGCATCGCTACCACTATCCGGCCGATGACGGTCACGCCGCACGTCAGGTCCTGCTTCATGCCTTCGAAGTACGCACATGGGCGGGCGATGTCAGTGGCCGGGAGGGCCAGGTCCTGAAGTGGGTGGCGCCGGGAGCCATTGATCCGGCGACGATGCCGGCAGCCAACGGTCCACTCCTCGCCGCCGCTCGCTTGCCGCATATTTATGCCATCCACGGTAACTGTGACGGTGACCACACGGCCTTTCTGGAGCGGATGGACAGCCTCGTGACCCGCGGTGTGCGCTTGGCTTGCCTGCGCTGTCCTGGTCTGCCGCCGGCCAGGTACCGTGCATTGGCGATTGCCGCGTTGGACCGCGTCCGCCTGACGGGCCTGTCGCTGTTGTTGCATGGCGATATTGACCTGGCGCTTGGCCTTGCTGCTGCGGGTGTTCATCTGCCGGCACGGGCGGTTAAGCAGTTCACCTCGCGTCCGCTGCCTCCGGATCAGTGGCTCGCGGCTTCTTGCCATGACGCGGACGAACTGGAACAGGCCGCGCGCATTGGCTGTGACTTTGCCGTCCTGTCGCCGGTGGCT
Organism: Immundisolibacter sp.; assembly: GCF_041601295.1. Lineage (NCBI taxonomy): Bacteria > Pseudomonadati > Pseudomonadota > Gammaproteobacteria > Immundisolibacterales > Immundisolibacteraceae > Immundisolibacter > Immundisolibacter sp. Next base: position 4,864 of record NZ_JBFIII010000060.1, on the reverse strand, counting down.
GCCACGTCGAGTCACCCGCAGCAAACGCCGCTTGGATGGGCACGGTTCGAAGAACTCGCGCAGGCCGCAGGGTTGCCGGTCTTCGCCTTGGGTGGCATGCGTGGCGAGGACCTCGACTCCGCCCGTGCGCGGGGTGCGCAGGGCGTGGCGCTGCACGGAGCGCTTTGGCATTGAATGAGTCGCCTGTCCGGGTAGCGTATAGTGGGATAGCTGCCCAACAAGCTGCTTCTAGTGGCCTGCACGAGACTCGGACTGATTAGGTTGCTGGATGAAGAAGGCGTTGGAAGAGACTATCGGGGTCGACGCGGTTTATTGCATTAACCTTGACCGACGTCCGGAGCGCTGGGAACGCGCCCGGAATGCGATTGTCATGGCAGGATTTCCATCTGTGCAGCGAGTCTCTGCAGTCGACGGCGCCGACGTCGGGTTTGATGATGCGCGGCTTTCCGTGCGCTTGGCCTCCATTGTAAAGACAACCCATACCGCGCCGCTGGGAGTGAAGCGGGGCGTCATCGGCTGTTATCTGAGTCATCTGGCAGTCTGGCAGAAAGTGGTTCTGGGCGGGGTGAAGCGCTGCGTTATTTTTGAAGACGACGTAAGATTCGTTCCGGATTTTGCTGCTGCATTAGCCGCGGACGTCGACCGGATTGATCTGGATTCCCTGGACGCTTATTTCTTTGGCTACCTCAAGCGGGCCGCGCTGGCCCCTGACGGCAGGCTGCGCGGGCGAATTTGGGGTACGCAAAGCTACTTGGTAACGCAACTGGGCGCCCAGAAGTTGTTAGAGCGGGCATTGCCTTTAACAGAGGCGATCGATGAGCACTTTGAACATCTGACCTTGCTGGACGATAGCGTCAGGGTCTTTTGTACAGCGAAGTCCCTGGTAGGGCAAGACTCGATCGTGTCGGATGTGCAACCCATTAGCTATGTATTCGGTAATAAAATTTCACGACTGATCCAGTATTTGCTTGTAATGGGCGTTGTCGCGGCGGTTGTCTGGATGCTGATTTGACGTTCCGGATAAGACTGGTAAGCCTTGGCCGTCGCAGTTTTCGGCAATCGCTATTCTGGACAAAAAATTCTCCTTCAGCCACATTTCTGCAGGTAGGCAGACTGAAGAGGATTGTTTATATGCCGCCCGCAATCAACATTGTACGGGCATCAACTAACATTCGTTAAGGTTTATTCTTGGCGTTCGGCACCATCCCCTGACATGATTTTAAATGGGTAATACAGTTGAGTTGAAGAAGCCGGTTCGTCGCTTTCCGGTACGTATTTTTAATTACGTCGCCGAACGCCTGCCGTCAATCGATGAAAGGCTCGCGATTGATGCCGATTCTTTGATGGCGCGGGCGTGTCAGTTTACCCGGTTACAGAATTTCGGCGAACGGAGTTTCGTCGAGGCTTTTGAAATATTGGTCGACGATATCAACGGCAATGCCCAGCTCAATAGGTTCGGACGCTTTGCCTGGAAGGGTATGTTGCATACATTGTTATGCAACCGCCTGTACATGGAAGAGAAATTGCGGCTGGAACCTGCGATAGCGAAGCGCCAGATTGCGTCGCCTATATTTGTGCTCGGTTTCCCGCGAACGGGTAGCACCTTTCTACATACCCTGCTGGCCTGTGATCCAGCAGCGCGTTATCTGTCTGCGGCAGAGTCGATGCGGGCGCAGGGCGACCCCAGGCGCAGACCCTTGCCTGGGACCTTGCAGCGCCTGAACGCACGCTGGGGCTTTGCGTTGTTGGACTATCTCGCGCCCGGTTTCAAGACCATTCACGCCGAGCCTGTCGACGGTCCGGCGGAATGTGGCGGTCTGTTACTGCATAGCTTCGCTACGGCAGCCTTTTTGCCCAGCCTCAACGTTCCTCAGTACGCTCAGTGGTTGAAAACGCTCGATTACGGTCCTACGGCGCGGTATCACCGCCACCAGCTTTGCGTGCTGGATGCGTTGCACAGTGGTTCTCATTGGGTTCTGAAGTCACCCGCACATTTGCCCATGATCGACGCACTGATCAAAACTTATCCCGATGCGCGCTTCGTGTTTCTGCACCGCGATGCCGTCAAGGTAGTGGCCTCTTTTTGTAGCCTGGTCGGTTTGACGCGCGGCATCTATAGCGATGCGTTGGATGGCTCGCAGATTGGGCAGCAAACTGCCGACACCTTGGGCGATTTACTGCGTCGGGCGCTGGATGCGCGGCAACGTCATGATCCGCGGCGGTTTGTCGACGTGCAGTACGCTGACCTGGTCGCTGATCCACTCGGTGCCGTGTCGGGTATTTATCGGCAGTTTGGTTGGACCATGCCGCCCGCCATGGAAGCCCGCGTGCGGAACCGCGTGGAGACGACGCGCAATGGTCTTCATACCCGTCATCGCTACGAATTGACACAGTTTGGCCTCAGTCGCCAGCGCGTCCAGGAGCAGTTTGACTGGTACTCGAAGGCATTTGAAATACCCGAGGAAAAGACCGGGTGAGCAGAGTCGATGTTCCTGCGTGTTTGCCACGGACTGGTAGCGGCGGACTGACGCCGCGGTATGGTGCAAAGGCAGGGCGAGCTGGGCAAGTCTGGTGCATGGTGTGTTAGCATTTCGCCCCCACCTGTCAAGGGTCACTGTCGTCAGAGCAGGGTGTTCGCGCCCGTCGCCATAGGGGTGAGGACGTGGGTAGAGCGCCGGTAACCGTCGCGGTGTATTAGTACTTTGGGGTAACCATTTTTGCTACTTTTACTTGGCTGGGGACGATAGTCTGGCGTGGTGACGGAGGCGGGTTTTGTTGCTGTTGATGGGCGCGCGGTTGATTCGAGCGGCTGTGGGATCATGTGGGAGTAATATTATGGTGCATCTAACAGCACTTGATTTTATATCCATACGAGCTGGCTCGTGCCCAGTCGTGAATTTTCAATCGCGGGCTAGATTTTAATCCGTTTGATGACGACCATTCTGCGCATCACGGATTTATGGAAACTGCCTTGCGCCGTAGGTGGTGGCGATCTCTCACTGCCAACTTCAGCCATAGAACTAGGCGGGTTGCACAGTAAATACTGATACCTCCAAATTGATTGATTTGGAGAGGCCTTTGGCGTCAATTGGGCATCTTTCATAAAGTTTTGAAGATGTCTAATCAAGTTCGGTGACAGGGATAAGTTTCCTTACCAAGGAAGGGAAGGTCGGTGATTTCACCCCCGGAAAACCTAGTTGAGCGACTTTCCAGCTTGTCGCAAGCCCAGCGACAGGAAGTTCTGCGCCGTCTCGGGAAGCGGCCGGCGACTCGTGAAATTGGGGTATCAATTCCCAAAGCGCCGCGTGATCACGCCCTCCACCGTCTGTCGCTAGCGCAAGAACGCTTGTGGTTCCTCGAACATCTACAACCCGGCCTTGCCGTCTATAACATCGCTGTAGCCTTGCGCTTACGCGGTTCGTTGGACCTTGGCCGGCTGCGCAGTGCGTTACAGGCGCTGATTTCTCGACATGAGGCGCTACGATCCGCGGTCGTGACGCAGGCCGGCACTGGTTATCAGAAAATTCTTGATGAAGCTGCGCTTGAGTTAACGGTGGATGACCTGGCCAGCCTCCCGGACCATGAACAGGAAGCGGCGTTGCGCCGACGCGCCGATGCCGAAGTGGCTCGACCCTTTGATCTGACAGTTCCGCCCCTACTTAGAGCGCGAATTTTCCGACTTGCCTCGAATCATCATGTACTCGTGTTGACCGTTCATCACATTGTGGCGGATGGATGGTCAATGAATGTTCTATTACGAGACCTGATAGTAGCCTACGAGAAGGCTCGATTTAATGGCCAAGAACTATTGACCGAATCCGCCTTGCAATTTCTCGATTTTTCAGAATGGAATCGTAAAAATAACATCGATCAGGATTGGTCAGTAGCTCTAGAAAAATGGCACCAGTTAATAGACAGCCATGCTGCCTTGGAACTGGTGGACCCCTCGGCGCGACCTAAAGAGCGCAGTTACGCGGGCGGCTGTCTGCGGTTTAGAGTTCCTCAACCAGTCATGGCCACGCTCGACAGCCTGTGTCGGCAAACGCAGACAACCCCGAATGTGGCCTTTTTAGCCGCGTTTCAAGTGTTGTTGTCGCGGTACTGCGGCCAGGAACACTTTCTTGTTGGTATGCCAGTCGCGAATAGGGAGTTGAGCGAGAGCGCGGATATTGTCGGGTTTCTAGTCGATACCAGAGCGGTCCCCGCTGATTTGTCCGGCAGACCCTGTTTCCGTGAAATGCTGTCCCGAGTGCGGGCGACTATGCTCGACGAGCTGAGTCAGAAAGCTATTCCCTTCGATCGGCTGGTCGATGAGTTGTCAGTGCCTCGCATCGCGAATCAGTCACCTTTGTTTCAGGTGCTTTTCTCCTATCAGGGGGCAAGTGCCATCGATGAAATACGTTTTCCCGGGTTGGAACTGGAATACTTTCCGGTCCACACGGGGACCGCGAAATTTGATTTGACACTTGGCATTTATGTAAACGCGGGTGTTCATTACGGGGAGCTGGAGTACAACACCGACATTATTGACCAGGCATTTGCGGAGCGGATGCTTGACCACTGGCTTCGGTTGTTACAGGCGGCTGGCGCCAATCCGGAAGTTGCGGTTGCAGACCTGTCCATTCTCACGCCTGCCGAGCGTGACCAGCAGCTGACGCAGTGGAACCCGGCGGGCGAGCTGGCGTGGCCGGATCGGGGTGTGGTGGCGTGGTTCGAGCAGACGGTGTCGGGGCGTGGCTCGGCCGAGGCGGTGCGCTGTGGCGATTCGGCGCTTGGGTACGGCGAGCTGAACGCGGCGGCCAACCGGCTGGCGCGCCACCTGATCGGCTGTGGGGTGCAGCCGGGGGCGCGGGTGGGGCTGCTG
>NZ_JBFIII010000059.1 GCF_041601295.1 Immundisolibacter sp. | reverse complement strand
TAGGCCTGGTGGTACACCGCCAGTCGTTGCGCGACGGAAAAATGCGCACCCCCGTCGATCAGGCCGGCAGCAGGCGCTGTGCCGTCGAGTACATGCGCGGCCAGTGCGCGCTGGAACGTTGCCAGCGCGGTCATGCCGCGGCCTGGGTGGCGGCGGCAATGGCTCGGGCCTGGGCGAGTTCTTCCACCAGCTCGGGTAATGGTGGAATGCGGTCGTCGCGCTCCAGCAGCGTGGCTGCGTTGGGGAAGCGCTGCATCGCCGTCGCGTACAGCGCCCACACGGCCTCGCACACCGGTTCGTCGTGAGTATCGATCTTGTGGCTGCCATGATCCCGGTGGCCGGCGATGTGTAGCTGGGCCACCCGCGCTGGCGGTATGCCGGCCAAGTACCGGTTCGGATCAAAGCCGTGGTTGCAGGCGGACACGTAGACGTTGTTCACGTCCAGCAACAGCAGGCAATCGGCGCGCTCGGCCAGCGCTGCGAGGTAGTCCCACTCGCTCAGGCGGTTGTGGCTGGCGGCCAGATAGGTCGAGGGATTTTCGAGCAGCAGGCGTCGGCCAAGGTGCTCCTGCACGCGCAGCACCCGCGCGGCGACGTGGGCGAGGCACTCCTCGGTGTAAGGCAGGGGCATCAGATCGTGCAGGTTGATGCCATCGACACCGGTCCAGCAAAGGTGGTCGGAAACCCAGGCTGGCTCGACCCGCGCGATCAGCGTGGCGAGCCTATCCAGGTAAGCTTCGTCAAGCGCGTCCACGCCACCGATGGACAGTGACACGCCGTGCAGCACTAGAGGGAAGTCGCGTCGCACCTGGTTCAGCACCGCCAGTGGCTTGCCGCCAGCCACCATGAAGTTCTCCGAGATGACCTCGAACCAGTCCACCCCGGCTGGCGGCGCAGCCAGCACATCGGCGAAATGCTCCTTGCGCAGGCCTAGTCCGAAGCCGAGGCTGGGTAGCGGGTGCACAGCGGAACTCCAGAGAAAGGCCGGGCCAGTCTGCTGGCCCGGCGTGGGGTCGGGTTATTCGCCGGCGGTGCCGCCAGCGGCCGTGCAGTCTTCTTCGGACATTGCCTTGAAGCCCTTGCCCTTGCACGAGTTCTGGCCCTTGCAGGCGTTCTGCGCGGTCTTGCAATCTGCTTGTCCCTTGCAAGCGTTGACGCCCATGCAATGCACTTGCGCTTCTTCGGCCTGTGCGGTTACGGGTGCCAGCGAGCCGGCGGTGAACAGCGCCGCGACCGCGCCCGCGATCACCAGCCCTGAGGATTTAGCATTGGCCATTGTGTGCTCCTGAACCGAGTGGATAACCCAGCCGCCCGGCGGGCGACTGTCGGCCGCAACGATTGCTGCGGCCAGTGCTTATGACGTCACCGACGGACGCTTGTTACACGTTGCCCGATTATTAGGACGGCTTGATGAACGCCAGCTCTTCGCAAACGATCGCCGCAGTCCATTGCCCATGGGCGCGCACCGAACTCGACATCGCTTATCACGACCATGAATGGGGCGTGCCCCAGCATGACGACCGGGAGCTGTTCGAGTTGCTGATTCTTGAAGGCGCGCAGGCCGGCCTGTCCTGGTCGACCATCCTGAACAAGCGGCCAGCCTACCGGGCCGCGTATCGTGAGTTCGATGTGGCCCGCGTGGCGGCTTTCGACGATGCCGACCGGGCACGACTGATTGCGGACGCAGGTATTGTGCGCAATCGGCTGAAGATCGACGCCTCAATCGGCAATGCGCGGGCCTTTCTGGCAGTACAACGGGAGTTCGGCAGCTTCGACCGCTACCTGTGGCAGTGGGTCGATGGCCAACCGCGCCACAACCTGTGGCAGGAGATGTCCCAGGTGCCAGCCCGTACGGCGTTGTCCGATGCGCTCAGCGCGGACCTTAGACGTCGCGGCTTCAAGTTCGTGGGCAGCACGATCTGTTACGCCTACATGCAGGCGGTCGGCCTGGTAAACGACCACCTGCAAAGCTGTCCGCGCTGGGCGGCGCTGGCCAGGGATTAAGGGCGAGTCACGGAGCGTAATGACCGCGATAGCGCTCGCGCAACAGGGTTTTGTTGAACTTGCCGACGGTCGTTTTGGCAATGTCGTCGAGCAGCAGGCATTCGGGCAGCATCCAGCGGGGCAACTGGGCGGCCAAGTGGTCACGCAACGCTGCCGGGTCAAGTGACTGGTTGGGTCGGGCGGTAACCAGCGCCAGAGGCCGCTCGCCATAGGTCGGGTGCGGCACGCCGATGACGCAGGCCTCGGCCACTGCCGGGTGCTCGGACAGGGCATGCTCCAGGGTAAGCGCCGGTATCCATTCCCCGCCGGACTTGATCATGTCCTTGGTGCGCCCGACGAAGGCGATGCTGGAGTCGGCAAAGCGTACGCCCACATCGCCAGTGCGCAGCCAGCCGTCCGAGGTGAATAGCGCTTCGGTATTGGCAGCATCGCGAAAGTACTCGGCGATCACATGCCAGCCCTTGAGCTGGATCTCGCCGGTTTCAACGCCGTCGGCGGCGACCGCGGCGCCATCTTCGCGAATGATGCGCACTTGCGCGCCAACAATCGGCAAGCCGGAGTTTTCGTCGAGCATGCGCGCGAAGGCCGACGCGGGGTCGGGGCCGGCCAGTTCCTCGTAAAACGCCGCCGTGTGGTCGGCGAGCGACTCGGCCATACCGTGCCCGCCACAACGCAGTTTCACACCCATGGCCAGGAACCGCTGCGCCATGTCGCGCGGCACGATGTCGCCACCAAAGCCGACGTAGCGCAGGCTGGACAGGTCGTGATCACGCTCGGCCGCAGCCGCCAGCACCAGCTTGCCCAGCACCGGGTTGGCCATCAGGCGCGTGACGCGCTCGTCGGCGATCAGTCGGGCGACCACGTGGCCGTCCGGGTGTACGCCGGGCAACACCAGTTTGGCGCCCGCGATCATGCCGTCCATCGGCAGATTGAAGGCGTGGGCGTGAAACATCGGTGGGATCACCAGCAGCACATCGTCGCCGCGATAGGGCCCAAGCGACTGTGCTGACTGGCGCGTGAGTGCCCGCAGTACCAGAAAGCGATTGGAGTACGGACAGCCCTTGGGTCGGCCAGTGGTACCGCCGGTAAAGCTCACGCAGACCGTGGCGTTCTCGTCGATGTCATCCGGAAAGGCATATTCCGGTGGCGCCTGGGCGAGTAACTCCTCATAGCGGTGCAGGGGCGCCAGTGCAGTCCGGGGCAATTCGGTGTCATCGCCCAGCAGCACAAAGGCGCCGATGGTGTTGGCTCCGGCGGCGACCAGCGCCTCGGCCAGCGGCAGCAGCTCGGGGTCCACGGCCAGTACGCGTACTTGTGCCAGATTGCAGGTGTAGACCAGGGCTTCGACGTCGAGCCGGAAATTCAGGCCGAGGTAAATCGCACCCTTGCAGATGGCGGCGTAATCGAGCTCAAGGTGTCGGTGGGTGTTCCAGCCGAGCACACCGACGGTCTGGCCGCGACTGGCGCCCAGCCGGTCCAGGAGGTGGGCGGCACGCTGCAGGCGACCGTAGAACGCGGCGTAGGAATATACAAAGCGAGTGTCGTTGGCGCCGCGGGCCACGATTTCCCGTTGCGGGAAACAAACAGCGGCGCGTTCGACGATGTGCTTGACCAGCAAAGGCTCCATGGTTCTGCTCCCCGATTGTGTCGTTGTCAAATGCGCCGGCGGGCGCTGACAGACCAGCCCCCGCGGGCTGCTAAACTGCCTCGGTACCCTTGGGCAACCGTTTGTCGGCTTGCTGTGCTGACCCTTGGCCGCATTAAATTTAAAGATAATTTCAACAGGAGCAGAACATGAGCACTGTTTGGGTCGAAATGCTGGGTGTACCGTTCCGGCAAACCTACTACCAGGCCGGCGCATACCGCACGCGCGCTATCGAGGCTGGTGACGGCCCACCACTGATTTTTCTGCACGGCACCGGCGGTCACGCCGAGGCCTATATGCGCAATATCGCCGAGCATGCCAAACACTTTCATGTGTATGCCATCGATATGCTGGGACATGGTTACACGGACCACTACGACGGCGATTACACCATGGAGGTGTGGTCGGACCATCTGCTGGCTTTCATGGACGCCATCGGCGCTGACAGCGCGTGCCTGTCCGGTGAGTCGCTGGGTGCCATGGTCTCTGCCTGGACCGCCATTCGCCAGCCGCAACGGGTAAAAAAGCTGGTGCTCAACACAGGCATCCTGGCGCCTCCCAACGCCAAGGGCAAGCAGGAACTGATCGACGCGCTGGAGCGGTCCAAGAAGGCCGCCGGCAACCTCACCATGGAGGCGGTGCGGGCGCGTATGGCCTGGCTGATGGCCGAACCGGAGAAGACCCTCACCGACGAGGTGGTGGCGATCCGCTACGCCATCTACGCGCAGCCTGGCATGCAGCCGCACATGGGCAAGATTGCCGTGTCGACGCTGGGCCGCGTGGTGGACGATGCCTGGACCGCGCAGTGGATGCGACCGGACCTGATGAAGGACATTGGTTGCCCGACGCTGGTGCTGTGGACGAGGCATAACCCCGGGCAACCCGTGGAACTGGCCGAGGAAGCCATGCGCCATATCCCGGACGCGCGCCTGGTGGTGCTGGAAGAAAGCGCGCACTGGCCGCAGTGGGAAGAGCCGGAGCTGTTCAACCGCCTTCATCTGGATTTTCTGCGGGGTTAACCGCAGCACTGCGCGGACCTGCCAGGGGCCAATGGGCGAGCTGACACATAGGGGGTACAGCGCCGAGCGTGGTGGCGATTTGCCGGTGGCGTTGCCCGCGACGCGGCTGCCGACGACCAGCGGGGCTAGAATGCACAGCTGTATTGCTACGCCCGTGAGGGCTACTCCTATGAGTTCTGCCGAGACCGACTCCCTTTTTGATGAAGTTGCCGATCGCGCCGTCGCGTTGGGCAACGAAATCCTCGACGCGAATCCCGATGCCGACGCTTGGGAGATCGCTTCCGGGATGCTGTCGGGCGTCGTCCATTTCTGGCTTTACACCCATCAACCCTGCGCTGACCCGTCGTGCCGCTCGTGTGCCGAGATGGCAACCGCCGAACTGCGCCTACAGCAGTTAGTGGACGAAGTGCGCGAATCGGCTGAGGAGAGCACCTATTTCCACTCACCTTTTGACCGTAACGTTGGCAATGCCTAAGGACATGCACCGATCGGTGCTGGGCTGGCTGCTTGTCTCACTGCTGCTTGCCGGCTGCATGAAAGAGCCGGTGGTGCCACTGCCGCCCGCGCCGCCACCGAAGGTTGTGATACCGCCGCGGGCGGCGTCTCCGGGTCCGCAGCTGGTCTATGAACTGGCGCCAGGGCAGCAGGTATTGGGGCTGACCCAGGTCACCCGCGTGCGGGGTGACGAGACCTTGCTCGATATCGGACGCCGCTTTCACCTGGGCTATGACGAGATCGAGTGGGCTAATCCGGGCGTTGATGTGTGGGTCCCCGGCGATGGCCGTCAGGTCGTGCTGCCGGTCGCGCAGATCCTGCCCACCGCTCCGCACTATGGTCTGGTGGCCAATGTGGCGGCGCGACGGCTGTTTCATTTCCTGCCGGCGGATGCCATGGGGCGGCGCCGGGTGGTGAGCTACCCCATTGGCATCGGGCGCGAGGAGTACCCGACGCCACTGGGCAGCACCCGCGTCACCCGCAAACGGGCGTATCCGGACTGGCGTGTGCCGGCTTCGGTGCGTCGAGCGCACGCCATGCGCGGCGACCCGCTGCCGGCCCTGGTGCCCGGCGGACCCGACAACCCCATCGGCACCCACGTACTGGACCTTGGTTGGCCGACTTACATCATCCATAGCACCAACAAGCCAGCTGGTACCGGTCTGCGGGTCACCCACGGCTGCCTGCAGTTGTACCCGGAAGACATTACCCGGCTGTTTGACGAAGCCAACACCGGCAGCGCGGTTACGGTGGTCAATCAGCCGATTCTGGCCGGTTGGCAGGGCGATGAACTGCTGCTTGAAGTACACCGGGCGCTCGAAGAACACGCTGCGAGCGCCAGCGAGCGCGAGGCGGTTGCGGCAGTCGCCATCCGCAAGGCCCTTGCCAGTCGCGGTCGCAACGATGAAGCTGTTGATTGGGGTCGCGTGCGTTCGTACGTACTGGCGCAGCCTGGGTATCCGCTGCCAATCCTGCGCGAGGCACCGGACAAGACCACTTACCTTGCCCGCGTGCCGCGTCACAAGCCGCCGGTGCGCAGTGCGCTACCGTCGCCTACACGGCCCAAGTATGGCTGGTACCTCGACCTTGGCGGTTACCGTGGTGAGAACAACGCGCAAAAGCTGGTGGCGCAGCTACGCCACCTGGGGCCGCCAGTGCCGGCCAGGCGTGATCGGTTTGCCGGCCGCCACCAGGTAACGGCGGGGCCTTTCGGTGATCGCGACGAAGCCGAGCGTGTGGCGCGCCGGATAGAAATCGAACTCGGCTTGCGCGGCGAGCTCAAAGCGCCAGCGAATACAGGAGCCTAGTCGCGGCGGTTCTCAATCGGCCGGGGCGCCGTTGTTGCGGCGCGTCGGCGGGCTAACGACCATCGCCAGCTGACGCGACAGGGCCACCAAGTGCCCGGCACTGTCCCACAGCTCGCCATCTTCGTGCAGTAAGCCGGCGGTGACGTGGTGCGTGACGAAGCGGGCGCGCAACAGGCCGGGCGCCGGCTTTCGGTGCACATGCACGGTCAGCTCTACGGTCGGCACCCAGCCACCAAAGCCAATACGCCGGAACAGGGGTGGCGGCTGCGCGTCAGCAAACAGCGGCAGCGAGAACACATCAATCTGACCACCGTCCGCGAAACCCAGCCAGGCACAAAGCTCAGTGGGCGCGTCCGGATGGCCGCGTTGCCAGTGAGTGGCCGACGCGGGGTCGAGTCGCGCCAGCAGGTGCTCATGAATGGCAGTTGGTCTCGGCGACAGCTCGGCCATAGGTACACATTGGCTGATGTCTGAGATCTCAGGCGGTGATACTGTATGAAGGTCGACGCCCGAACTGAGTGCCAGGTCGGTGAAGGTTCCAACGAAACGCGCGCGTTCCACGCCACCCTGGATCAGCTTCGCTACGCCCGTGGACAGGCGACGGCCGCGACGGATCACCTCGGTTTCAATCTGCACAGGGCCTGCTTCGGTGGGCTGCACGTAGTGACCCGTGATGCTGGCCTGGTGTGGGCAGTCCAGTGCCATGGCCAGTGCATTGCATGCCACGGCCATGACATATCCGCCGTTGGGGATGGGGCCAATGCTCCAGGCGGACGACAGTTCGCCATGGAAACGCCCCTCGCCAGCGGCGGCTAGATAGATATCTTGTTGAAATCGACTGGCGGGGGCCGTGGGCATCGGCGGGCTGCTCCTTTGGATGTTTGGTCTGTAGCCTGTCCTTGCGACCGATGGCGGCAAGTTGGTGTATTCGATAATGCCCGCGCATTGTGCCAGCGTGGTGCCACATTGGCGCGACGACGCGGCGCACGCTTGTAGTTTGTGGGTCTCAGGGTTTGATGGTCCGGGCAGAGTCCCGGGTGCGATGAGGACGTAGTTTGTCTCTACAACAGGCGTCTCGATACCACTGGCGGGTACTCCTGCTGGATATGGCTGCCCGGTACGAGGACAGCCTGACCGATCGGGTACTGGCGCTCGCCGGTGTGGATCTGGATGTCCGGCCAGTCTCGAACCTGGACGAGCTGAAGCCCGCTCTGGAAGACAGTCACTTTGACTTTGCCCTGATCGCCGGATCGTCGCTGGCCAGTCTGGCGCAGCAGTGGTCGCAGTCTGGCGCGGCCAATCTGCCTCCCGAACTAGCGTTACTGCTGGTGCTGGATGAGTCACCGGACGAGGCCGAAGTGCTCGAGTGCGGCATGCCCATTGCCGCGGTGTTGCTGCGACGCAGTTTTACCGGTGGCGACCTGCTGGCCGCGATGTGGCAGGCGCGGCTCGGCAGCATGTTTTTCGCCAGCCCGGACGGGATGCTGCTGCTCGATGCCATGGGTAGCGTCCAGGCCAGCAATCCGGCCGCGCTGCGGCTGCTGGGGAAGCAAACTGCCGAACTTCGCGCAGAGCCCCTGGAGTTGACGGTCAACGAACGGGGGCAGCACGAATGGACGTCAGCGGGCGGCCGGGTACTTGAGTGGCGTAAGCAATCACTGTCCGATACTGGCGCCGCTGCGGTAGTAACCCTGCGCGACGTCACTGAGCAACGCGTTGCGGCGCAGGCGCTGGCATTTCGGGCCGAACATGACCCGTTGACCGGACTGGCGAATCCCCAGCGTTTATGGCAGGAACTGAGCTCCGCACTGGCACGGGCTGACCGCGACGCCGGACGGGTGGCGGTACTGTATGTCGACCTCGATGGCTTCAAGCAGATCAACGACATGTATGGCCACGAGGTGGGCGATGCCTTGCTCGTTGCCGTGGCGCAGCGCCTGACGGGCATTTGCCGTGCCGGTGAGTTGCTGTCCCGAATGGGTGGTGACGAACTGGTCATGGTTGCCGAAAGTTTTCCTCCGGGCTTCGAGGCCCGCATCGCCGAACGCGTGTTAGCGGCGCTGGCAAGCCCGCTGCGCGCCGCGGGCCGTACGGTGCGGGTTGGCGCCAGTGTCGGCGTGGCCGTCTATCCTGATCACGCGAGCGACAGCGAGGGCTTGCTGCGCGCGGCCGATGAGGCGATGTACGAGGCCAAGCGTAACGGTCGCGATGGTTACAGCCTGGCCACGAGTCATGCCGACACGATTTCTCAGCATCGGCAGGATATTGCCGACGGCTTGCAGGTTGCCTTGCTGCGCGATGAGTTACACCTGTTGTACCAACCCGTGCTCGACCTGAAACGTGGGCAGATCGTTGGTGCAGAGGCGCTTTTGCGCTGGAACCGGCCGGGGGTTGGCACCTTGCACCCAATGGAGTTCCTGGACGTCGCGGAAACCACCGGCCTGATTGTTGGCATCGGTGACTGGGTGTTCGACCAGATCTGCCGCCAACTGGCGCAATGGCGCTGGGTGCTCGGAGAGGACTTTTTTGTCTGTGCCAACCTGTCGGCGACGCAGTTGCGACGAGCGGATTTCGCTGGTCGTTTCAGGCGCATCCTGCACAGTCACGGCCTTACCAGCAAATCGGTGCGGCTTGAAATCAGCGAGCGCGTGATGGCGCAGGAGCTCGGACGTGCGCTTGGCGACATTACCGCCGCGACCGATATGTATATCGCGGTGGACGATGTCAGCCAGGGCCTGCTGTCATTGCGCAATTTAAGCAGCCTGCCGATCCGCAGTCTTAAACTGGACAGCAGCCTGGTGGCGGGCCTGCCGGACGATGTGCTGAGCGCGCAACTGACCGAGGCACTGATCTCCATCGGCCGCACGTTCAATCTGTCTGTTGTAGCCGAGGGCGTGGAGAACGCCGCGCAACTGGCCTTCCTGCGCGAGCGAGGCTGCGACTACTGTCAGGGATTTTTGCTGAGCGCGCCGGTCCCGGCGGCTGATTTTCCGTCCCTGGTCAAGACGCCTGAGCTGTTGGACGGGCTGGTGGCGCCGCTGAAATAAATCGCCGCCCGAGGCCGCCCCGCCGAAACCAGTCGCGATCGCCAGTAGGGCTCGTCTAGCCGGCTGCGCATGACCGCTTTCCCCGTGGATGGGGCATGCACAAACTCGTTGGCGCCGTAATAGACACCGACGTGGCTGACCTTATTGCCCAGTCGGAAAAACACCAGGTCGCCGATCTCAAGCGCGTCGAGCGCCACCGGTTCGGTCATATGCAGCTGCTCGTTGACGCTGCGCGGTAACTCGATCCCTAGCAACTGATAGCAGTAACGCACCAGTCCGCTACAGTCCAAACCTGTGGCTGGGCTGTCGCTTCCGTAGCGATAGGGTGTGCCAGCCAGGGACGCGGCTATCTCGGCTACCAGACGATTATCCTGCGTATCCTGCGCCGCAGGTTCCGGCAGTGCAGGCACAGCTTGCGGCGGCGCATGGCTGCATGCCACAAGGGATAAGCCGCAGGCCAGCAGGCCTGAACGCAGAGCGGGTAATCGCCACCAGGCCGGGCCGCTGGCTTTGATGCCGGACGCGACGGTCTGGCGCGGACCTGGGGTGACGAGCGGCTCAGCCACCACCGATGGCAGGCACAAACTGAACATCGCTGCCGTCAGTCAGCCGCTGGTACAAGCCAAGGCTCGTGACGTAGCCGTCGACAGCAACGGCCACGCCCGGTCGCAGTCGGCCATCGTCCTGCACGATGGCCGATTGCAGGCCAGGATAGCGTTGTTCGAGTCGGGCCAAGAGCTCTCGAACGGTCTGCCCGGACGCCTGGACCACCGCCTCGCCACCGGTAAGGTGTTGCATGGTGGCGGGGATCCAGACGTTTGCCATTAGGCCTCAGGCTACTTTCACGGAAGCAGGCTTGCCTTCCTTGGCCCAGAGAGCCTCCAGTACCGCGCCGGGGGACATCGGCAGGCGGTTCATACGCACGCCGACGGCGTTCTTAATGGCGTTAGCCACGGCCGCCGGCGGTGGCACGATCGGTACCTCCCCGGCACCGCGGATACCGAATGGATGGCCAGGATTGGGTGTCTCCAGGATCACCGTATCGATCATCGGGAGGTCCAGGGAGGTCGGCATGCGATAGTCGAGCAGACTGGCGTTGGCCAGACGGCCTTCCTTGTTGTACCAGTACTCTTCGTTGAGCGCCCAGCCGAGACCCTGTACTACCCCGCCCTGCATCTGACCTGCGACGTAATCGGGGTGGACCGCTTTGCCAACGTCCTGGAATGCCGTGAAGCGCAAAATCTGCACCTTGCCGGTTTCCGGATCCACTTCCACGTCGCAAATGTTCGCGGCAATCTGGAAGCCGACACCGTGTGGGTTAGCCGTGAAATCAGCCGAAATCGGACCACCGGTCTCGTCCATGCGAGCGGCCACTTCCTTGAAATGCATACGCCGGTGTGGATCGTTGCGGTCAACGAAATCGGCTATGCCGGCCACCTCTGCCGTGCAGTCGACGTTGGCTACGTCGGTTTCCCAGATCATTGCGACACGCTGCTTCATCCTGTCCAGAATGATCTCGGCAGCCTTGATGATGGCGTAGCCGGTGGCAAACGTGGTGCGGCTGCCGACCGACTGGAAGGTGTAGCCGATGGAGTCGGTATCGGACACGCTGGAGCTGATGTCGCCGAGCGGCACACCCAGCGCTTCGGCGGCCTGCATGGCAAGGGTCATGCGGGTTCCAGAAAGGTCCGCCGAACCGGTAGCCAGGTTCACCGTGCCATCGGCATTGATATGCAGTTCGCAGCTGGAGGTCAGGCCGGCGCCGAACCAGAATGCGTACGATACGCCGCGCCCGCGGTTAGGCCCGCCCAGCGGCGCCGTGTAGTGCGGGTGTTTCTTGACCGCCTGCAGCATCTCGACCGTACCGATAGGCGGTACCGGCATGCCAACGATCAGCACGTCACCCGCAACCGTGGCGTTCTTGAGGCGAAAATCGATCGGGTCCATGCCGCACTTCTCGGCCAGTTCGTCGATCACCGTCTCGACGATGAAGTTCGACTGCGTGGCGCCGGGCGCACGATACGGCTTGATCTTGGGCTTGTTCACCATCACGTCGTAGCCGTCGATGACGACGTTCGGGATCTGGTAGCGCGTCAGAGCGCACAGGGCACCAGGCGCTATCGGACCGCCGGGGTAGGCGCCGGCCTCGAACAGCAGGTATAGATCCGCGGCCATCAGCGTGCCGTCCTTTTTGCAGCCGATTTTGACCTTGGCGTAGATGCCAGAACTCGGGCCAGTGGCCTTGAGCACTTCAGCGCGGCTCATGGCCATTTTCACGGGCCGGCCGGTCTTCTTGGCCAGCAGCGCCGCAAGCGGATCCAGATAGACCACGTCCTTGCCGCCGAAGCCGCCGCCGATTTCCATCGGGATGACGCGGATATTCGACAACTGCATGTTCAGGATCGAGGCCAGAAAATCGCGAATGGCGAACGCACCCTGGGTGGTCGTCCACACTGTCAGGTGATCCTCGCTGTCCCAGCGGCAGGTGGTGATGTGTGACTCGATATAGCCCTGATGCACGGTGGCGGTGGTGTACTCCCGCTCGACCACGATGTCGGCATCCTTGAAGCCCTGCTCGACGTCACCGACAGCCAGCTGCAGGCGCCCGGCGTTGGGCAGGGCCTTCTGGGTCGGGAACAGGAACGCGCCCGGCACGAAGTCCTCATGCAGCACCACGGCGCCGTCCTTGACGGCTTCGCGCACGTCCTGAACGAACGGCAGGATTTCGTACTCGACTTCAACCAGCGCAGCGGCTTCTTCGGCCACGTGGGGATTCTCGGCGGCCACGGCGGCCACGGCGTGGCCGTCATAGAACACGGTGTGCTTGGCGATGCAGTTGTCGGCAATGTCCTGCATGCTGACGCTGCCACCTTCGCCGGCCGCAACGACGGCCTGGTTCAGCGGCGGAAAATCGGCGCCGGTGATGACCGCCTTGACGCCCGGCACCGCCATCGCCTTGCTGATGTCAATGCTCTTGATGCGGGCGTGCGGATGCGGGCTGCGCACGACCTTGCCGTGCAGCATGTCCGGCAGGTGTACATCGTCGCCGAACTTGGCCTGCCCGGTAACCTTGTCGATACCGT
Source organism: Immundisolibacter sp. (assembly GCF_041601295.1). Taxonomy (NCBI): domain Bacteria; kingdom Pseudomonadati; phylum Pseudomonadota; class Gammaproteobacteria; order Immundisolibacterales; family Immundisolibacteraceae; genus Immundisolibacter; species Immundisolibacter sp. Next base: position 5,521 of record NZ_JBFIII010000059.1, on the reverse strand, counting down.
CGCGACGAGCCGGTGTGGTGCCCAGCACGCGCCATTTACGGGGTTTGTATTCGGGTTCCATATTCATTACGCAGCCTCCATTGCCTTGCTAGCTTTAAGGACCGCTCGTACCAGCTTGTCATAGCCGGTGCAGCGACACAGGTTGCCGGCCAACCACAGGCGAACCTCGTCCTCGGTTGGATTTGGGGTTTTCTGCAGCAGCGCCTTGGACGCGATCAGGAAGCCGGGGGTGCAAATGCCGCACTGCATGCCGGTCTCTTCGATAAACGCCTGCTGCAATGGGTGCAAATTATCGGTGGTGCCCATGCCTTCGATGGTTTCTACGGTGCGTCCCTGAGCCTCGACGCCCAGCACGCAGCAGGAATTCACCAGCACACCGTCCATCAGCACGCTGCAAGCGCCGCAGTTGCCGTCGTTACAGCCTTCCTTGGTACCGGTCAGTTGCAGTACGTCGCGCAGGGTCTCAAGCAGACTCTGCCGCGGCTCAACCAGGAATTCCCGGGCATCGCCATTGAGGGTTGTTTCTACGTGGGTTTTTTTCGCCATGGTTTCTCAAGCTCCCTTCGCGCGTTCGACCGCCGCGCGCAGTGCGCGGGTGGTGAGCACCTTGACCAGATGTTTGCGCTGCTCGACTGTGCCGCGCATGTCGGTTATCGGTTTGGCAACGGCCTGCGCCGCGTCGGCAGCGAGTTGAATGCTGTCTTCGCCGACCGGCTTGCCGGCCAGCAGCGCGCCGGCCTCGCGGGCAAAGATCGGTGTCGGGCCGACGGACGCAAGCGAAATGCGGGCCGACACGAAGTTCTTTTTGCCTGCATCGAGCACGACGCTCACGCCTGTGCCGGCGATCGCGATGTCCATCTCGTTGCGGGGGATGAAGCGCAGGTAAAAGGCACCGCTGTTGGCCGCAGGGGCCGGAATGAATACGCTTACAAGCAGTTCGTCATCCGCCAGGGATGTCTTGCCGGGTGCTACGCATATGTCTTCTGCGGCTACCTCGCGGGTGCCCTTCGGACCCATGATCTTGGCGACAGCACCGAGCGCGATCAGTACCGGAATAGTGTCGCCACTGGGCGCGGCGTTGCACAGGTTTCCGCCTACCGTGGCGCGGCCCTGGATGTGCACGCTGCCGATCAGGCTTGCCGAATCGATCAACGCCGGAAAGCGCTTGGCGATTTCGGCGTGTTCCCAGATCCGCCGACAGGACACCGCGGCGCCTATGGTCAAACCGCCCGTCTTCAGCGACAGCTCGTTCAATTCCGGGATGTGTTTGCCGTCAACAACCAGGCCAGGTTTGCGGCGGCCAACGCGCATGTTGACGATGAGATCAGTGCCCCCGGCAAGGATGCGAGCATCCCCGCGCGCGCCCGCCAGGAGCTTGACCGCTTCGCCCAGTGACGTGGGCGCTGCATAGTCGAAGTAATGCATAGGCGTTAGAACTCCTTCTCCATAAAGGGACGGGACCCCGCGACAAGCGCGGGATGTTGTTTTAAGTACATGCCAGGCGGGCCGGCAGGGAGCCGCATCGTGCCCGAACGGGTGACTCTAGCAACTAGTCGGCGCTTCTGTCACCGGGTAGCCGCAGATAGTCCGTCATTGGCCGGGCGGACCATCATCGCGGACAGGGCTGCGAGCAGCAGCGGCAGCGCCAGGGCGAGGAAGAAACCACGCGGTCCGTAATCCGCGAGCACCAGGCCACCGGCCGCGCCGCCGACCACGGTACCGAGCCGGCCCATGCCGATGGCCCAACCAACGCCAGTGGCCCGCACGCCGGTCGGGTAGATCGAGACAGCAAGATAGTTGAGTGCGATTTGCGGCCCGCCAACGAACAATCCGCTCAGCGCGATCAAGACGAATACCAGCGGCCAATTGTCACCAGCGCCGGCCAGCAGCAGGGACACCACCAGCGCGCCAGCGAGCAGTAGCAAGATGACCTGGCGCACCGCCAGCCTGGGCAACATCCAGGCCAGCGGCAGGATGAAGATCAAGGCCGCGCCGTTGAGAGTGACCGTCGCGAGGCCTGCCTGTTCCTTGGCGAGTCCGGCCGCGTGCAACACGGATGGTATCCACAGCACGAGGCTGAACCAGGCGACCCAGTTGAAGAAATAGGTAGCCCAGATGGCCAGCGTGTTGCGCCGCAGTTCAGGCGCCAACAGGGCGGCGGGGCCAACCCGGGTCGGCGCCTCCGGCAGCGTGAACACGGCATCTTCTGGCGGCGGGGCGCTTGGTGACACGCGCGCCAACAGTCGTTTTAGCAGCTGTTGTTGATCATTACGGGCGAGATAGTATGGGGACTCGGGGAACAGCCGCCACAGCAGCGGTAGCGCCAACAGTGGTGCGATGCCACCGAGCGCGAAGATCCCCTGCCACCCATAAAGCGGAATGATCACGCCGGCAATCAGGCCGCCTAGGATGGCGCCAACCGGCAGCCCTAGGCCTGCTAGCAGCATGATCAGGCCGCGGTGGCGGGTCGGTGAGAACTCCGACGCCAGGGTATACACATTGGGGACGGCACCGCCCATCCCGATGCCGGTCAAAAACCGGAGCAGCATAAGTTGCGCCGAGTTATCGGCGAACGCTGTCAGCAATGAGCACAGGCCGAACATGGCCGTTGCCAGCAGTATCGCCGCCCGTCGCCCGTAGCGGTCGCCCGCAACCCCGAACGTTATCGCGCCAAGCGCCATGCCGGCCACGCCGGCGGTGACGATCGGAGCGAGTCCCCTGGCTCCCAGGCCCAGTGCGTCCGCAAGTGCTGGCCCGGCAAATGCAATGGCTTGTGTATCGAAGCCATCGAAAGTAGTCACCAGAAAGCACAGCAATACGGTTCGGATCTGGTAGCCGCCAAAGCGGATCTGGTCGAACCACTGCGGCAAATCCAGGCGTGCGCCAACAGCCATGCTTCCCCTCCCAAGGCAGGTTTTTTGGTCGAGCATAGCAGCCGGAGGACCCAAACTTCGCCGGCACCCGACCTGTCCGGCAAGCCATAACCGAACGTCCGTTGACAGGCACGGTTGTCAATGCCAGCATCCCGACCTTGCACAACACAACGAAGATGACTTTGTCGAGGGCGGGAGAGGCTGATTTGGGTAACGGTGGGACATACAACGGTGCGTGCCGCTGCCTTGTGACTACCCCAAGGACTCTATAAGGACCACGCCTCCCCAGCTACGGATGGCTCGCATTACCCGATGCACCACAAAGTGCCCGCAGGGGCGCTGAATTGCTTGTTTCCCGCGAGGAGGGGCTGTGATGCGTAATTGGAGTAAGGGGGCTTTCCTGGCCTTTGGAATAGTGTTGAGCGCCACTGCGGCGGCCAAGGTGTCGCCCGAGGAGGCGGCCAAGCTCGGCATCGAAGGCACGGAACTGACGCCACTGGGCGCTATCCGTGCGGGTAATGCGGACGGGTCCATTCCGGCCTGGGAAGGCGGCATCAAAACACCACCGGCCGGTTACGTGGAGGGCGGCTGGTACATCGACCCCTACGCCGATGACCAGATTCTGTTCACCATCACCGCGCAGAATTACGAGCAGCATGCCGACAAACTGTCGGCGGGCCAGATCGCGATGATGAAGAAATACCCGGAGACGTACAAGATGCACGTCTATCCGAGTCGCCGCAGCGCTTCCCTGCCGAAGTGGCACTACGAGAACTCGATCTGGAACGCGTCCAACACCGAATTTTGCAATCCCTCGCGTGGCCCGAACCGGGAAGAGCGGTGCATCCAGCCCGGTTCCTGGCGACCCGGAACATTCTTCCCGATCCCGAAATCCGGCGGCGAGGCAATTCTGAACCACACCTTCTTCTTTACCGGTAAGTGGTACACCGCGATGAGCCATGGCTTCAATGCGTTTCCCGACGGAGGTTATGCCCGGCACCTGAAGCGTGATCTCTTTTTCATGCCCATGTGGATGACCGGTGACGAGGCGCCCAAACAGGAACGTTTCACCCGCATGGGCGGTGCGGGCTTCTGTGCCGGCCAGGAAGATATAGAGCCACCGCGGTCGGCGGGCCAGATTTTCAGCGCCTGTACTTATCTGGAGGATATGAAATTCGACGCCTACATCTACATCCCGGGCCAGCGCCGGGTGCGCAAGGCGCCGGAGATCGGCTTCTACGACAGCCCGGGCACCGGTTCGGATGGTCTGCGTACCGCCGATTCCCGGTGGATGTTCTGGGCTACTGGATCGGAAGAGTGGTACGAATACGCACCAATGCAGCGCAAGGAAATGTATGTCCCCTACAACAGCTACGCCATCTCCCAGCCCGGCCTGACGTTTGACGACATCGTTCGGAAAGGGCACGTTAATTCAGACTTGAAGCGCTACGAGCTGCACCGGATGTGGGTATTGGAGGCCACCCTCAAGCCGGGTCTTCGCCACCTGTCGCCGCATCGTTTCGCCTATTTTGACGAGGACAGCTGGCTGGGCACCCTGGGCGATATGTACGATGCGAAGGGTGAGTTATGGCGTGTTTCCGAGCAATACTCCATGAACTTCTACAACGTGCCCATGCCGTATTTCTGGGGTGACGATCATTCGGATCTGATATCCGGACGGCATTCGGCGCTGAACGCCTATTACAACGTCGGCCCCAAGGGAAGTGCCGCGCCGCCGGATTTTACCGCGAAGGGACGGCCGGATCCGGAGCTGTTTACACCGGCCGGTCTGCGTAAATCGGGCGTCCGCTAAGGTCGCGGGTGATGCTGGCGCAGTTTTGATGCCGCGCCAGCATCACGCGTGGGTTGAGTGGTGTATGGGCACGGCAGGTGTAAGTTTTTCCCTTGAGTAAATGTGCCAAGGGTATGGCGCCTTGTCATGCCCAAGCCGTCGCCCGACCTGTGCCACCTCCGGAATATCCTTTGACAGTTGCCGCGGTCGATGCCAGCATCGCCACTCGCTAACTGTTGGATTGAGTTGTCGAGGGTGGGGAGGTTGTTGTAAGAGGCATTAGCTGCGCGTCCTAACGGCGCGGCCAAGGTCTTGTTGACGATCCCAGGGACTCTAGAAGGACTCCGCCTCCCCAGCCACGGATGGCTCGCATTACCCGATGCACCACAAGGTGCCCGCAGGGGCGCTGAATTGCTTGTTTCCCGCGCGGAGGGGCTGTGATGCGTAATTGGAGTAAGGGGGCTTTCCTGGCCTTTGGAATAGTGTTGAGCGCCACTGCGGTGGCCAAGGTGTCGCCCGAGGAGGCGGCCAAGCTGGGTATCGAGGGCACGGAACTGACGCCACTGGGCGCTATTCGTGCCGGCAATGCGGACGGGTCCATTCCGGCCTGGGAAGGCGGCATCACGACCCCGCCGGCCGGCTACGTGGAGGGCGGCTGGTACATCGACCCCTACGCCGATGATCAGATTCTGTTCACCATCACCGCGCAGAATTACGAGCAGTACGCTGACAAGCTGTCGGCGGGCCAGATCGCGATGATGAAAAAGTACCCGGAGACGTACAAGATGCACGTCTATCCGAGTCGCCGCAGCGCTTCCCTGCCGAAGTGGCACTACGAGAACTCGATCTGGAACGC
>NZ_JBFIII010000058.1 GCF_041601295.1 Immundisolibacter sp. | reverse complement strand
GGCTGTCGTAAAAACCGATTTCCGGCGCCTTGCGTACCCGGCGCTGGCCAGGGATATACAGATAGGCATCGAAATCGACGCTCTGGAAGTAGTTACAGCCGCTGAAGATGGTGCCCGCGCTGCGTGGGGGTGCCAGATCTTCCTGCGAGAAGCACCACATGGCACCACCGTTGCGTTCAAACATGTCGCCTTTGGGCTTTTCGGCGCCGGTCAAATACATGGGTTGTAGCCAGCGCTCTTTCTTGACGTGCTCGGCATACGTGCCATCGGTGAAGGCGTTGAAGCCATAGGCAACCGAGGTGAAATACTTACCGAAAAAATAGAAGGTGTGGTTGTACATGGCCTCGCCCCCATCCTGCGGGATGGGGAAGGGCACGCCCGGCTGGAACAACTCCTGCTTGACGCAGCGCTGGCGGGTGTTGGGGCCGCCCGGTGGCGGGTCGCACCAATCGGTGTTGCTCGCATTCCAGATCGAGGCGTCGTACAGCCATTGCGGGTACGAAGCACTGCGACGGCTCGGATAGATATTCAGCTTGAAGGTATCGGGATACTTCTTGAGCATCGCGATGGTGCCGGCCGACAGTTTGTCCTCATGCTGCTGGTAGTTCTGCGCCGTGATGGTGAACAGCACCTGGTCGTCCTGGTAAGGATCGACGTACCACTTGCCATCCTCGTAGCCAGCCGGGGGCGTCTTGATGCCGCCGTCCCAGGCCGGGATGGTACCGTCCGCGTTACCAGCCCGGATCGCACCAACCGGTGTCAGTTCCGTGCCTTCAAGGCCAATTCTGGCCGCTTCTTCCGGCGATACTTTCGCCTGCGCCAGCCCGGCCAGACCAGCGCCACTCGCGGCGAGCATCAGGCTCGCCGCGACCTTTATAAACTTCATGCAGGTTCCCCTTGAAAATGCCGACCTTTATCCTGGCGCTAGACCGCGCCGATCAGAAGGTGTAACTCACGTCGATAGCCAGGAAGTCGCGATCGGTCGTGCTGACGTTCCGCGAGCGAGTCGGCCGCCACTGGTCGTTGTCGCCATCGAAGAAGAAGGTCTGGTTGATACCCAGCTTCCAACGCAAGGCGTAGTCGAAAGTCACGCCCACCGACGCCTGCTTGCGGCCGCCCACGAACAACTGCGCACCACCCAGCTCTGGCGAGGTGCCCTCCACATCCCAGCGGAAGGCGGTGTTGAAGTCCATGTTGATGCGGTTGAACAGGATGTTGTTGTAGGTCAGACCGGAGCGCGCCTGGAAGCCCCAGAAGTGCCCAGTGATGTCGTCAAAGCGCACGAAACCACCACCAGCGGCTGCCGCAGCGGCGAGTGCACCTGGCGAACCACCCGTCTTCCTATGACCGTTCAGGTCGATACCCGGTACGTCATCCACCCAGCCAAACGCCACTTCGCCAATGGTGTTCCACTGATCGGCGCCCAGCAGCATGGGCATGGGGCCCCACAGCCGCTGCGTGGTGAGCTGAATCTGATGGCGCTTGTAGCGCTCGAAGCCCTCGAACTTGCTACCCGGAGTGTAAACATTACCACTCAGGTCCCCACCGGTAGCGCCAACCACCAAGAAGTCGGTGCCCTGGATCGGTGCATTACGCCGATAGCTGTACTCGCCGCCCAGCGCCCAGGGACCCACTGTGGTGTTGAAACTTACACCATAACGCTCCACATCCTTGGCGTAATCAAGATAAAAAGTATTGGGAGTCGGGGGACCCATAACGCCCGGCGTGCCGGCTAATGCCGACAGTTGCGGGTTGTGGTCATGCAGATTCTGGTAATACAGCCCAAAGTCGAAACCATTGCCCAGATTCGGTGCGTAGTAGCGCAACGCGAAGCCATACTGACCGCCATAGGACGGAATGTTGTCTCCGGACCGGGGCAGCGGCAGCGCCCCAAGCGCTAAGTGACACGTGCCACCATCTGGGGCCCTGCAGATTGGAAAGGGACCGGCCATGGCATTGGCAAAGCCGGCGCCATCGGCAATCGGGTCCAGCGAGGCAAAGAACGCACCGTACGGATCCGCCTTCACCTCGTCAAAACCGAACAACACGAAAGCTTCTGCGGTCAGCGCCTCGGTTGCCTGCCATGTGCCGTAGGCCGCCGGCGTACCGACCAGCGCGTCCTTGAGCTCCACGCCCGGCGCGCGAATCTTGCTGACGTCAAAGGTGTTGATGTCGTTCAGCGAGCCACCGATGAAGGTGTTCTCACCCCAGGAAATTACCTGCTTGCCCAGGCGAACGGTGAACTGGTCGGCGCTGCCCAGGCGCTTCAGAACATACGCATCGGTGATGTCACCGTGCTTGATGGCCCGGTTCTCGGACGCCTGCGGCAGCTGGTCGTCCTTGCCCAGCATGGCAAAGTCATAGAAGTAGTTGCCGCGAACGAAAGCGTTCCAGCGATTGCCATTGATCTGCAAGTCGTGCGAGGCCTTGACCACGTGCGAGAACATGTCCCACTTGTGGTCGAACACGGTGCGGTTGCCGTACTGGTTGTTGAGTAGCTCAGACCCGGTGTATGGGTGAGCTCGCGACAGATTCGGGTCGTATTTCTCAGTACGGAATTGCATTCCGTAGCCCAGCGTCGTGTCGAAGGTCGCGTCGACGCCGTCGAAAAGCTGGAAACTGACTGCCTGGGCACCGCCTGCTGCGGCAAGAGCCGCCGCGGCCAGCCAGTAACGAGCCGTGCGGGCGCGCGGCCCGGCATGTGTGCATGATTTCATGTCCCCTCCCGGTAACATCAGACTCATGGTTGTCACCGCCCATAATGGATCGGCGAACATCACGTCCGGCTAGGAGGGGTTCGACGCAGCCTACATGACCGGTCGTTCAGGTGGCCCGCCCAGCAACCCATGGGTTGCCGTCGCGACGCCAAGATGTCTTACCCTGGTTTTCGGGAACCCCCTCCCGCAAACCACCGCCCCCTCTTCGCACTCCAAAGCGGCGCCGCCATCCGGCCATCCAAGCCTTCTGACACCGCTGCATAAAGCGGAAGCTAACATCGTACAAAAACCGCTGTCAACCGCTTGCCCAATCCGAAACATCAACGGGCTGCGTAACCCTGGCCAGTCACCGACTGCAAACGAGGGTCCACACAGTGCGATAATTCGCACTTCGTTCGCTTGAGTTGCTCACCGCATGGACCCTACCCACGGGACTCGACCCAGTGCCACGTTGGACGACGACGCTGTGCTGCAACTGGCGCGCGACGTGCTGGACACCGAAGCCGACGCCGTGCGCCAACTGGCGTCACGCCTGGGCGAACCGTTCCTGCATGCCTGCCGGCTGTTGCTCGCCTGTCGCGGACGCGTGGTGGTGCTGGGCATGGGCAAGTCCGGGCATATTGGCGGCAAGCTTGCGGCCACGCTGGCCAGCACTGGCACCCCGGCTTTTTTTGTCCATCCGGGTGACGCCAGCCACGGTGACCTGGGCATGATTACCGCCCAGGACGTGGTGCTGGCGCTGTCGAATTCCGGCGAAACCACCGAGCTTCTGTTGATTTTGCCGATCATCCGCCGCCTGGGCGCGGGCCTGATTGCCATCACCGGCAGTCCCGACTCGACCCTGGCCCGGGAAGCCGATGTCAACCTCGATGCCAGCGTCGAACGCGAGGCCTGTCCGCTGGGCCTGGCGCCCACCGCCAGCACCACGGCGGCGCTGGCGCTGGGCGATGCACTGGCGGTGGCTCTGCTGCAGACACGGGGCTTTTCGCGCGACGATTTTTCCCGCAGTCACCCGGGCGGCAAGCTTGGCCGGCGCCTGCTGTTGCACGTCGCGGACGTAATGGTCAGCGGTGAGCGCCTGCCAGCGGTAACCGCCGATGCGACCTTGACCGAGGCCTTGCTTGAAATGACCCGCAAGGGTCTGGGCATGACGGCCATCGTCGACGCCGACGGCGGCGCACTTGGCATTTTTACCGACGGCGACCTGCGGCGCGCGCTGGAGAAGGTGGACAACATCAGACAGGTGGTCGTTCGCTCGGTGATGACCCCCGGCGGCGTGCGCATCGGCCCGCACGAACTGGCCGTGGAGGCCGCCGAGCTGATGCAGCGCCGGCGCGTTAACGCACTGCTGGTGGAAGACACGGACGGCCGACTGCTGGGAGCGCTCAACACGCATACCTTGCTCGCCGCCGGCGTGATCTGACGCGCCCCGATGGAACACCACCCCCCACACACGAATACGGAACTGCTGGCCCTGGCCGGCAGTATTGAACTGGTGGTTTTTGATGTCGACGGCGTGCTCACCGACGGCCGCCTTTACTTTGGCGCCGACGGCACCGAGTTGAAGGCTTTTCACGTACGCGATGGCCACGGCATAAAGTTGCTGCAGGAAGCCGGTATCAAGGTGGCCGCCCTCAGCGGCCGCCGCTCGGAAGCGGTCATCCGGCGCATGGATGAACTGCGGGTGAACGTGTACCGGCAAGGCTGCCAGCACAAGGATCGCGACCTTATGGACCTGCTGCAACACTTTGGCGTCGCCGGGCAGGCCACCGCCTACCTGGGCGATGACGTGATTGACCTGCCGGCCATGCGCCTGGTGGGTCTGCCGGTGGCGGTCGCCGACGCCCACCCCGGAGTGAGGGCCGCGGCACGCTGGACAACCACGCTGGACGGCGGGCGCGGCGCCGCGCGTGAATTATGCGACCTGATTGTCGACGCAAAATCGACGACTACAAAGCAGGCGTAGCGTCAGCCCGCACTCGCAAGGCTGCTAAACTTTTTGGCCCTGGCACCCAGGCTCAACCTTAGCTGGCGACATCGCATGTATTTTTTTTCAAATCGACGCCTGTGGGCGACCCTGCTGCTGTGCCTGACCGCCCCGGTCGTGGCGCTGGATGCGGACCGAAAACAGCCGATTTATATTGACGCCGACCGGGTCGAACTGGACGAGGCGCAGGGCCTGAACACCTATAGCGGTGCGGTTGAGGTGGTGCAAGGATCGATGAAAATCACCTCCGACAGCCTGATCATTCACACCAAGGATCGCAGCCCCATCCGTTATGTGGCTACCGGTAAACCCGCGCGCTATAAACAGCAGCCCAAGCCCAAGGAGGGCGATGTGGTCGCCACCGCCAATCAAATTGAGTACCTGGTGGCCGACAAGACATTGCACCTGCGGGGGGACGCGCGGATTACCCGCCAGGGCGACGTATTCCAGGGCGACCAACTGGTGTACGACACCAACCGCGACCTGGTCAGCGGCTCCGGCTCCAACGGCGGGCGCATCCGCATGATCATCCAGCCAAAAGACGACGCCCCGAAAGGCACACCGTGAGTCAGCTCACAGCGCATGACCTGCGCAAATCCTATCGTGGCCGCGTGGCCGTGGCCGGCGTTTCGCTTGAAGTCTTGCCGGGCGAGATTGTCGGCCTGCTGGGCCCCAATGGCGCCGGCAAGACCACATGTTTTTACATGATCGTTGGCCTGGAGCAGCCCGATAGCGGCAGCGTCGCCATTGACGGTACCGACGTTACCGAGCTTGGCGTGCCCGACCGGGCACGCCTGGGCCTGGGCTATCTGCCTCAGGAAGCCTCGGTTTTTCGCAAGCTGTCAGTCGAGGACAACCTGCGCGCGATACTCGAAACCCGCCGCGAACTGAGTCGCGATGCCCAAAACAAACGCCTTGAGCGGCTGCTCAGCGAACTGCACATCGGACACATCCGCGGCAGTCAGGGAGCGGCCCTGTCCGGTGGCGAACGGCGGCGGGTGGAAATTGCCCGCGCGCTGGTCATCGAGCCACGCTTCATGTTGCTTGACGAACCGTTTGCCGGAGTGGACCCGATCACCGTCATCGACATTCAACGCATCATCCGTGAACTGGCGGCGCGCGGCATCGGCGTCCTGATCACGGACCACAATGTGCGCGAGACGCTCGGCATTTGTCACCGCGCTTATATCGTCAACGAGGGCGAAGTGCTGGCAGCCGGCTCGCCGGAACGCATTCTCGACGATGATCGGGTACGGGCTGTTTATCTGGGCGACGCCTTCCGCTTGTAGTTTCGCCGTGCAGGCCTGTGTCTTTGCGGCAGCCGCGCTGTGCGGTACGCTTCTTGCTACCTGGAAGCACCCGTCGGCACCCGCATGAAGCAAGGGCTCGAACTTGGCGTCTCGCAGCACCTGGCGCTGACGCCACAGCTGCAGCAAGCAATACGCCTGCTGCAGCTGTCGACGCTCGACTTGCAGCTGGAGATCCGCGAGGCGCTGGACGCCAACCCGCTGCTTGAGGCCGAAGACGACCTGCCCGACCTCATTCCCGAGGAGTTGATCCCGCCACCCGCAGGCGAACAGCCAGACCGCACGCTGGAATTCGATGGTGATACCGACATTCCGCAGGAACTCGGTGTGGACGGCAACTGGGAAGACACCTTCATCGACCTGAATGCCGGCAGCGGAGCGGGCAGCCACGACGAGGACGATGGCAGCGACTACAGCTCCGGGGCCTGCAAACCGCAAACGCTGCATGACCTGCTGCTGTGGCAACTGGACCTGACACCGTTCAGCCCCGACGACCGACTCATCGCCGACATCATCATCGACAGTATTCAGCCAGACGGCTATCTCGGCCAGCCGGTACAGGAACTGTGCGCCATCGCCAGCAGCGGGCGCAGCGAACCGGTGGACGAAACCGAACTGCTGTCGGTACTGCGTCGCATCCAGCATTTCGACCCGGTCGGCGTGGCAGCGCGTGACCTGGCCGAATGTCTGCGCCTGCAGCTGGAACAACTCGACGACATTGATCCCGAGCAACGGGATTGGGCGCTGGCTGTGGTCGAGCACGTCGACCTGCTCGGCGAGCACGACTACAAGGCCCTGCAGCGCATCACCGACCTTTCGGCCGAGGCCATCGACGCCGCCGTCCACCTGATCCAGGCACTCAACCCGCGTCCCGGTAACAAGCTTGACCAGGAGGAGCCGGAGTACATCGTGCCGGACGTGTTGGTACGCAAGGTCAGCGGCAGCTGGCAAGTGGAGTTGAATCCCGCCATCGTGCCCAAACTGCGCGTCAACCAGACCTACGCCGGCATGATCCGCCGCCGTGACAGCAGCGCCGACAACGAATACCTGAAGAATCGCCTGCAGGAAGCCCGCTGGTTCATCAACAGCCTCAAGAGCCGCAACGACACCCTGCTGCGCGTCGCACGCGCCATCGTGCAACGGCAGATCGCGTTCTTCGAGGAAGGCCCGCAGGCCATGGTGCCGCTGGTGCTGCAGGACATCGCCGACGAACTTGAACTGCATCAGTCCACCATCTCACGCGCCACCAACCGCAAATACATGCACGCCCCGCGCGCCATTTACGAACTGAAGTTCTTTTTCTCCAGCCACGTGTCGACCAGCGACGGCGGCACCGCCTCGGCCACCGCCATCCGGGCGCAAATCCAGGATCTGATTCAGGCCGAGGGCAGCCACCCGCTGAGCGACAACGACCTGGCAGAGCGCCTCCAGCAACAGGGCATCAACGTGGCCCGACGCACGGTGGCCAAGTACCGCGAGAACATGGGCATCCCGTCCACCACCGCGCGGCGCAAGGCAGCCCGGCGCAAGACCTGACGACGGTCATGCAGCCACATCTGATTATCGTCAGCGGCCTGTCCGGCGCCGGTAAATCAACCGCGCTGCGGGCGCTCGAGGACCTCGGTTTCTACTGCGTGGACAATCTGCCGATCGCGCTGCTACCGGCGCTGGCGGAAGAGCTCAAACGTAGCCCGAGCCGGGCTGCCGCCCCGGCGGCGGTGGGGATCGATGCACGTAACGTGTCCGATCTGACGGCGTTTCCGGCCATTATCGAAACATTGCGCGGCGGTGGCATGGACTGCCAAGTGTTGTTCTTCACCGCCGACCGGCAGTCGCTGATCAATCGTTTCAACGAAACCCGCCGGCAACACCCCCTCGCCGTGCAGGGCGGGTCAGTCAGCGAAGCCATCGACGCCGAGCAAATGCGCCTCGCGCCAATCGCCGAGCTGGCCGACCGCAGCATCGACAGCTCCGGGCTCAATATCTATCAGCTACGCGCCACCGTGCGCGAGCTGCTAAGCCATGGTCAGCACACGCCCAGGCTGGTATTCCAGTCCTTTGGCTACAAATTTGGCACGCCGCTGGACGCCGACCTGGTGTTCGACATGCGGTGTTTGCCCAATCCGCACTGGGATCCGGCGCTGCGCGAGTTCACCGGCCTTGACGATCCGGTGCGCGAGTTCCTGGGGAGCCAAGCCGACGTCCTGCAGATGTTTGCCGATGTCCGGCAGTTTCTGAGTACCTGGCTGCCTCGCTTCGCTGCCAGCGACCGCAGCCAGTTGACGGTCGCTATCGGCTGCACCGGCGGCCGGCACCGCTCGGTGTATATGGCGACCCGCCTGGGCGAACACTTCAAAGACCAGCGCGACAGTGGCCAGCCGGGCCAGGTACTGGTCCGCCACCGCCAGTTGCCAGCCTGACCGGCAGTTATCTGATCAGCTCAGGGCCTGGGCCAGTTCCTCACGCTGGATCAGCGCCACGCCCTCGCCGCCGCGGGCAAGTTCCACCCAGGTAAACGGTACCTGGGGCAAGCGCTCGACCAAGGCCGGCCAGGTAGCGCCCACCTCCAGCACCAACAAGCCACCTTGCGTGAGGTGCTCGACCGCACCTTTGAGAATGCGCAGCGGGTGCTGTAGCCCCGCGTCGGGCGACAGCAGCGCGAGCTCGGGCTCGTGCCCATATTCGGCCGGCAGACCGCCATGCTCGGCCTGCGCCACATAGGGCGGATTGCTGACGATCAGATCGTAACGCCGGCCCGCCAACGCACTGTACAGGTCCGATTCCAGCAGGCGCACCCGCTGCCCAAGGCCGTAGCGGTCGACGTTGAGCGCCGCCACTGCCAACGCGCCCTCGCTGATGTCCACTGCATCCACCACTGCGTCGGGAAACGCCAAAGCGCATGCAATGGCTATACAACCGCTACCGGTCCCGATATCCAGGATCCGCTCCGGGGAATCCTGGTCCAGCCAGGGAGTGAAGCCCGTCTCAATCAGTTCAGCGATTGGCGAGCGCGGAATCAGCACCCGTCGATCAACTGCAAATCGCAGCCCGGCGAACCAGGCTTCGCCGGTGAGATACGGTGCCGGCATACGCTCATTGATGCGTCGGCTCAGCAAGGCGGTGACCGCTGCGCGTTCGTCAGCCGTCAAGGCGGCATCCAGAAACTCCGGCGCCAGCGGTAACTCGAGGTGCAGGGCATGCGCCAACAGCACCGCGGCCTCGTCTTCGGCCCCGGCTGTGCCGTGACCGAAAAACAAACCGGCGGCGCCAAACCGACTGCTACCCCAACGCAAAAAATCGCGCAGCGTACGAAGAGAATCCACGGTGGCCTTAGTTTTAGGCGGGCTGGCGACGGGCCACAGGGCGCTGCGGCGTGCGGCGCCGGGCCGGCAGTAAGCGGGCGGCCAATAGTAGCCCAAACACCGCCAGGTAGATGGCCGGTTCGGCCGTGTCGACCTTGACCTTCCACCAAAAATGCAACAGGGCGAGCCCGGTGGCGGCATATACCAGCCGATGCAGTGCCTGCCAGCGACGGGCGCCCAGTCGGCGCACAGCGGCATCGAACGAGGTTGCCGCAAGCGGCAGCAGCAGCAGGGCCGCTGCCATGCCGGCGGTAATGAACGGCCGCTTGAACACATCCTGCACGATCAGCGACAGCGCCAGTCCCTGGTCGAGCACTGCGTAGACCAGCAAATGCATCAAGGCATAGGCGGCCGCGGACAGCCCAAGCAGGCGCCGATGGCGCAGCAACCCGTTCCAGCCAGTCAGGCGCCGCACCGGCGTGGCGGCAAGCGTCAGCAGTAACAAGCGCAGCGCCCACTGGCCGAGTTCAAGCGTCAGCTCCTCCACCGGATTGGCGCCGAGTTGATTCTGCAGCGCGCGCAATAACAACAGAAGCGCTGGAGTCAGCACCAACAGCCACAGGGCAGCCAGCCACATTCTGATTGTGGTTACGCTACGCAGCACCGGTCAATAATCCCGACTCAGGTCCATGTCCGAGTACAGACTGGCGACTTCCTCAGCATAGCCATTGAACGGCAAGGTAGGCCGGCGCGCCGTGAACAGCCCCTCCCCCAGACGTCGCTCGCGCGCCTGCGACCAGCGGGGATGATCGACTGCTGGGTTCACATTGGCGTAAAACCCGTACTCCCGAGGTGCGACAACATTCCAGGCGGTTTTCGGCTGCTGCTCGGTAAAACGTATGCGCACAATCGATTTCACACTCTTGAAGCCATATTTCCAGGGCACCACCAAACGCAGCGGTGCGCCGTTCTGGTTGGGCAGAAGATCGCCGTATACACCCACTGCGAGAAAGCTGAGCGGGTGCATGGCCTCGTCCAGGCGCAGTCCTTCCACATACGGCCAGGGCAGTACATCGCGACGCTGTCCCGGCATCTGCTCGGGGTCGTGCAAAGTGGTGAACTCAACGTACTTGGCCGATCCGAGTGGCTCTACCCGGCGCAGCACATCGGCAAGGGGCAGCCCGATCCAGGGAATCACCATTGACCAGCCCTCCACGCAGCGCAGACGGTAGATGCGCTCCTCAAGCTGCTGCGGCTTCAGAAACTCATCGATATCCAGAGTCAGCGGACTGGCCACCGCGCCGTCGATTACCACCTGCCACGGCCGCGGTCGCAAGCTGTGCGCGTGCGCGGCCGGGTCGGCCTTGTCGGTACCAAACTCATAAAAATTGTTATAGCCCGTCACAAATTCGTGCGGCGTCAGTGCCTCATCGGTGCCAAACCCACCGCGCGGAGCATTTGCAAACACACCCCCTGCAGGGGCAACAGCCCGCGACCGGACGGGTAATAGCGAGCCGACCACAAGCCCGGCGCCCGCCTGCAACAAGCGACGGCGCGCCTCATAAACCGGACGCGGTGTCACCGCCGAGGCCGCCAGAATCCAGGATTTCACGCGTCTCATCGTCCGCCTCCAGTACAGCATCTGTTACCGCTTAGACGCCACGCATGACGACATTGTTACGACAGTCCTCCCATGCTTGACGGTACCGCTAATTTATGTAGTCTTGAACATGCCTGTCATTCACATCACTGATAAGTCAGGCATTTGATTAAATACTTATCCAACTCTCAGGGAGAAGCCAAATGACCTTTATCTCACGCACTGTACTTGCCTTGTCCTTCGCGCTCGGCGCCGGCATCGCCACAGCCGCAACGGTGGACATCAACTGTGCCGACGCAGCGGCCCTGGCCGCTGGCTTGAACGGTGTCGGCGATGCCAAAGCCCAGGCCATCGTCACGCACCGCGCCGAGATGGGCCTGTTCAAAACCGCGGATGATCTTGCAGCAGTCAAAGGCATCGGCGCCAAAACGGTCGAAGCCAACCGCGCCAACATCACCGTCAGCGAGAGCTGCGAGGCTCCCGCACCCCAGTAAATTCGAAGATTTTTGCTTTGGCTGGCCAGTCGCCCGCGGACTGGCCAGCGTTTCTTCACGGCCGAGCGGCGCCCGCGTACCACTTCCACACGCCCGCGAGAAACCGAATCCCAAAACTGGACATGGGAGCGTGAAGACACGCGGTTCGAGCGCGGTCGATAGCCTGTTTCAAGAATTTGGTGGGCCGTCAGGGAATCGAACCCTGGACACGCGGATTAAAAGCGTCTTCAGGCCGCTTTTAAGGACTTCGAAAGTCTTTTATTAACCCATAAAAACCAGACTCTTAAGGTCGAAATTTGTTTGAGGTGATAAGTACAAATTTGAGGCATTTCGTGTCACGATAGTGACTCTGTGGTGATTTGCCACGACACGCGGATACGAGCCTTCATGAAGCTCACAAAACGCACCGTCGACGCCCTTCTGCCGCCCCCTCATGGGGCTACGATCCACTGGGATAGCGGGCTCAAGGGCTTCGGGCTCCGTGTCACTGCACACGGTGTAAAGGCCTTCGTAGTGGATGGGTATCCATCTGGAAAGCGTCGACGTCTGACCGTCGGCCGCTACGGGCCACTCACCCCAGAGCAGGCGCGCGATCGGGCCAAGCGGCTGTTGCTCGACATGAAGGACGGCATCGACCCTGTCGTCGAACGTGAGCGCCAGCGCCTACGGTCACTGACGCTGCGCTCGGTCGTAGCCGACTACGTGGGCGCGCGCGAGATCAAGCCGCGAACCATCTATGATGTGGAGCGCATCTTCTACCGCAACGGCTTCGCCGACTGGCTGGACGAACCGCTCAGGGCACTTACCCCCGATCGGGTACGCCGGCGCCACGCCGAGCTCGGCAAGCGCTCCAAGGCGCAGGCCAATCAGGCCATGCGCTACCTGCGGGCGGTGTTCAACTTCGCGATAGCCAGCTACACCGACGACAACGGCGAACCGCTCCTCGCCTATAACCCGGTGGCGGTGCTGTCGCGCACCCGCAGCTGGTACCGGGTCAGTCGCCGGCAGACCGTCATCCAGCGCTACCAGCTGCGGCCCTGGTTCGATGCAGTCGTCGCCCTGGCGAATGAAACAGCGCGCGATTTCTTCCTGCTCACCGTGCTGACCGGGCTGCGCCGCAGCGAAGGCCTCGGCCTGACCTGGGATCGGGTGGACCTCGAAGGCGGCACACTGACCATTGCCGACACCAAAGCGTACCGCCGGCACACCCTTCCGCTGACCGATTTTCTGCTCGACCTGCTCACCCGGCGCAAGGCTGAAACCCCGCTGGATTGCCCGTGGGTATTCGCCGACTCGCGTGGCCGAAACCTGCAAAACCTGCGCTTCGCCCTGGAGCAGGTAGAACGGGTCTCCACCGTGAGCTTCTGCGTCCATGACCTGCGCCGCACCTTCGCTACCGTGGCCGATTCCCTGGACATTCCGGCCTATGCCTTGAAGCGGCTGCTCAATCATTCCACCGGCTCGGACGTCACCGCCGGTTACATCATCGCCGACGTGGAACGCCTGCGTGTGCCCATGCAAAAGATCACCGACTACTTCCTCAAGGCCGGCGGGCTGCGGGACGGTGCGGCCGTAGTGGCGTTTGCCAGAAAGTACGTCAGTGACGTAGTATGATTTTCATCGAAATACGGAACTTCACCGCTCGGCTGCCTGACTACCTATCCGACGACGAGTACCGCGAACTGCAAACGTACCTGGCGCAGCGTCCCGAAGCGGGTGACCGAATTCCTGGCGGCGGTGGCCTGCGCAAGCTGCGGTGGGCAGCCAAAGGGCATGGCAAGTCGGGCGGCGTGCGAGTGTTTTATTACTGGCTGCGGGCAGACGATCAGATATATCTGTTCACCCTGCTCGGCAAGAGCGAGCGCGCGGACCTGGACAAGGCCACGTTGCACGCCATCGCCAAGTCCTTGGAGACATTGAAATGAACAAGCGCAACATCGGTCGGGAAATCCTGGAAGGTATCGACGAGATCAAGGACTGGCGGCGCGGGAAAACCTCGCTTCGCAGTACCGAGATTACGTTGCCAGCGGCGGCGGACGTGGCCGGTATCCGTAAGCAGCTGTCGCTTTCGCAAGAATCGTTCGCTGCGTTCCTCGGCGTCAGCATCGGCACTGTTCGTGGCTGGGAGCAGGGCCGGCGCGAGCCCCAAGGGCCGGCGCGGGTGTTGTTGCTGGTGGCCAGCCGCCAGCCGGTAGCGTTCAAAAAAGCCCTGACGACAGCCCGCAAGCATGCACAGGCAGCGTAAACGCCAAGTCAGTGGCGCGCGACCCTATAGAAGGCATAAGCCATGACCCATAACCGACTTCCCGTTCGAGCTACTGGCCCGGCGCAAAGCCGAAAGCCCGTTGGATTGTTCGTGGGTGTTCGCCGATGGCCGCGGCCGGCACCTGCAAAACCTGCGCTTTGCAACGTCTGCTCAACCACTCTCCCCGGCTCGGACGTGGCCGCCGGCTACATCATTGCCAACGTGGAACGGCTACGGGCACCGATGCAGAAGATCACCGACTACTTGCTTAAGGCCGTGGTCTGCGACAAAGCGCCGGCGTGGTCGATCTCGCTGCATTCAAAGGATGAGTACGCTCGATGGTGGTCCCCATGCGCCACGTCGATTTGTCATCCATAAGATGACATAGTAATCTACTACATTACATGATCCAATCATTTCGTCACCGTGGGCTGGAACGGTTCTTCACCCGCAGCGATTACCGAGGGATTCCGGCGCAGTTCGCGGCCCGCCTGGAACGGATGTTGGACCGTCTGGATGCTGCCCGAAGGCCGGACGACATGAACCTACCCGGTTACCACTTCCATGAACTCAAAGGAAGCCGGTCAGGCACTTACGCGGCGAACGTGTCAGGAAACTGGCGCTTGACGTTCCGTTTCGAGGGCGACCACGCAACCCACGTCGATTTGGAGGACTACCACTGATGCACACTCTGAGACATACCCGCCGGAAGCCGACCCATCCCGGGGCCATACTGCGGGAAGACGTATTGCCCGCACTGGACATGACGCAGGGTGAATTCGCCCGCCGGCTGGGCGTTTCCCGACTGACTGTGAGCGACCTGCTGCACGAGAAACGGGCGTTGTCCGCCGAGATGGCGGCTCGCCTGGGCAAGCTGCTGGACACCACGCCGGAATCCTGGCTTGCCATGCAAACCGCCCTTGACCTGTGGGCAGTGGCGCAGGATACCAACCGCCTGGCTGGCGTGGAGCCGATCAGGCCCGAAGATGCTGCCCTGCGCCTCGATAGCTCGCAACCGCCGGTGGCGCCCCTAGAGAGCCGTCCCGGCCGGCACCCTGGGGTGACAGTGTTGCGCTACAGTCCCAATACGACCCGTCGGCGACCTGCGACCAAACGGATACACCGCAAGGGCGCGGCCTGACCGTGAGTCCATAAAATAGTGGGCGAGCACTAAAGAGCGGTAGACCGTGCTTGATTTGACGAACTCGTTATCGCATTTGCCGCAATTGCTCGGGGACATCCGGCGCTTAGGCTGGGGGACGATTAGAAGGGTGGCAATGCGGGCAAACGTCCTTCTGCCAAACCGCACACAGGAAGAAATCTTCGAAGCCGCAAAGGTTATAGATTGGATGGTCGCGCAATGCGAGTTGCTACGCGGTCGTGCTCGTCCAGGAGAGTACTTTTTAGAAATTGGCGGAGATTTACGTCGTGAGTTAGAGCCAACGCTTGCATGGTTATATTTTTCCGACGCCGGCTTCGCCAAAGGCCTCTTCGAGTTAAGAGACTTGTTCGACCTGACAGACCTGAAAAGCATTGAGGGCGTTGGTTGGGAAGAGCTATTCGCCGTGCTGGCCCTCTGTTTGTCATGTAGCTGGAGGGAGGGTTACGAGGCATTGGAACAGAGCCGCGGGGCGAGATCTGTGTTGCAAGTCGACCGAGCTCTCTCCCTCGGCGAACTTGCCGCCGATGCGGTGGAGGCGATCTGGTATGCGGAAACGCTGGCCGTGAAGGATATAGACCAAGCGCCGAAGCTTGAGATCGAAGTCATAAGGCGCATCAGCCTGCAGAGCCAACAGGCGGCCATCGCGCGCCACGCCCGCACCAATGCGCTGAAGACCGAATTTCTTCAGTTCGCCCAAAATTTATCGGGCATTAGCAAGCGGGAAATCGCGCGGCGATTTCTTCGCGGTTTGCCCAAAGAAAAACAGATTCTCAGCCAGCCCAACGCGTTGCGTACGCTTACCAGCTGGCTACAACAGGCGGACTGAGGCTTCCGGCGCTGGTGGTCTGCGCGGAGACGTATTACGTCAGCGCGCACACGTACTACGTCTGCGGGCACACGGTCTCGCCGGCCATATTTTAGTTCGCAAGACAGTTTCCGCGTCCTTCATCAGACAGCGGAGACATTATGACAATCCTACTTTTAACCACCGCCGAAACTGCCGAACTTCTCGGCATCAGCAAGGCGTTCCTGGAACGTGACCGCTGGGCCGGCGCGCGAATACCTTTTATAAAGGTCGGCGCACGGGCCGTGCGCTATCGGTTGGCCGACCTGGAGGACTACCTCGCACGCCAGGTGCGCGTCTCCACCAGCGACCCGGGGCACCAGACATGAGTGCCGCCTCCATCTGGGAGGGTGCCGACATTGGCGGAACACCCCACCAGCACGATCGCGCCTTCATCGCGCGCAACCTTAATTCACTGCCAGTCGAATTTCGGGAACCCGTACGGCGTCAATACGCCAGTATCTTCAAAAAAACAGGCCGCAGCGAAGCCAATTTGTGGCTACTCGAAATTGGCGAACGTGCCAGCGCGGCGCCGTTACCGCTGACGTTTGACGACGATGACTTGGTGCTCAAGGCGAGAAGCCTGGCTCGTAGCTGCTCCGCCGCGATGGCCTCGACGTCACACGTTCCGCTGCCGACCTTCGACGCACTGGCGGCGAAACATGGCCTTAGGCCTCCGAACGCACTGACGCCAGCAGGCAAGGCCGCGCGTTATCGCTGCGAACGATGGTGGCGCCGGCGTCTGCGGCGCTGTCACGGGGAAAGCATTGAACGGTTGGCGGTCACGCTGAACCTGGTGAACAAGCAACTCGGCCCGTATGCCAGCAAGGTGGCCGTACACCGCCGGGCGCAGAGCCGGCGGCGCACGGCCGCGCTCATGCAAACCCTGCTCGCAGTCAATGAGCTCGGGGAGGAATTCAGCCTAGCCGAGCTGCAAGCCCACTCCACGGCAAACCCGCGCAACCGCCGTGCCGAACTTATGGTGCGAATGGCGGGCTTTGAAGCACTGGCCGACCGTCGTGGCGATGTCGCCGTGTTCTATACGATCACCTGTCCGGGGCGCATGCACCGCAGCTTGTCGGTGAACAGCGACCCGAATCCGCGCTATGACGCCACGACACCGGGTGAAGCCCAGGTTTACCTGTGCAACTTGTGGGCGCGCGCCCGGTCAGCATTGGCCCGCGCTGGCGTTCGTCCCTATGGCCTTCGCATCGCCGAGCCGCATCATGACGAAACTCCGCACTGGCACCTGTTGCTGTTCATGCCGGCGGACCGTGTGAATATCGTTGGCACTATCCTGCGCCGCTACGCCCTGGCTCGAGACCCCGACGAGCCAGGCGCAGCGGCGCATCGGTTCCGGGAGGTAATCATCGACCCCGAAAGGGGCAGGGCAACCGGTTATATAGCGAAGTACGTCTCTAAGAACGTCGATGGGGCGTACATCGAAAACGACGAAACCGGGTGGGATGGCGAACAAGCGGCAGCGCGAGTAAATGCCTGGGCCAGTCTCTGGCGCATCCGCCAGTTTCAGCAAATCGGCGGCCCACCAGTCACCGTTTGGCGGGAACTTCGCCGCTTGGCGGAAGCACCTGAAGGAATACTCGAAACAGCTAGACAGGCCGCCGACGCGGGCAACTGGGCCGATTTTGTGGAAACACTGGGCGGTCCGGACGTCGCCCGCAAAGACCAGCAAATCAAATTGGCGCGCGTCTGGTGCGAGCGTCTCGGACAATACCGCGAACCGATTGGTTATCAGATAGTCGGGTTGGAGGCGGGTGAAGTCACGTTGCCGACCCGACTCCACGAGTGGCGCGTGGTCCAGAACGTAAACCCGGAATTTCTAGCCGCGAGCGCGTCAGCGCGAGTGGCCTTGGAGTACTGTCAATAACTGTACTATCCAACGACAAATGGTTCAATCCCAGTGACACTTAGGCAGAGCAACTCTGCAACCTGCAATTCGCTCCCCTCGTCCGATGGTATGTTATGAATCTCACAGTGAGACAGAGCCTGCTCGGCAAGTAGCGGTCTATGTACAACGTGAATGTCCACATTCGGAGCGCCGTCAGCCCGAGAGGCCATAACTAACAACCGTGCCTTTCCAATGTTCTCAATTATTAGCTTAGAATTCCTATTAGTTTCCGCCTTAAATCCCCCCTTCTTTAGATCGTCGCGCACCCCATCCAAACACGTTTCCCAGTCGCTTGGCAGAAAATATTCCGGCCAGTAAACTGATATGTCCTGGTCGTCGCGGTTTCTGCGGCGTTGAAACGCGCCCGGCATGGGCCTAGTACAAGCTTCATCTTCAAATCGGCTGGGTGACGCAAACCGAACAAAATGATGCTCGTCGGGTATTATGTCGCCGGCCACCATTCCACTACCCGCGCCAATATTCCGGCTTCACTAACGCAACCAAATTTGAAGCGGCTTCCTCCGTTTTCAGAAACCTGCCATTAACAGCCGAAAATCGCGCGCGGTTAAATTCGTCTCTTATAAGTAAAGAAAACACGGCGCCGCCAATTTCACGAAA
This sequence comes from Immundisolibacter sp., assembly GCF_041601295.1. Taxonomy (NCBI): domain Bacteria; kingdom Pseudomonadati; phylum Pseudomonadota; class Gammaproteobacteria; order Immundisolibacterales; family Immundisolibacteraceae; genus Immundisolibacter; species Immundisolibacter sp. The sequence goes on along the minus strand of NZ_JBFIII010000058.1, from coordinate 338 downwards.
TTCAACCGTGATAATCCCCCGATCAGAGTTGCGCCAACGAGCCTGAATAGCACCAGCCGAGTTTAACCCTAAGCCTGGTAACAATATATCTGCCGGCATAAGACCGATAAACTTGTCAAAATTTCTGACCGATCCAGCACTCATCATTACACTACCAGGCTCATCACCCACCATCTTTAGCAAGGCCCTAAGGCGCAGCTTTGTCTCATCTATGAAGCGAAAGTTGGAGCGCGCCCCAAAACCGTCAATCGCATTAGATGTCGATTTCTTTTCAAAATCCAGAATCTGCGCAAACGGACTTTTTTTTATTTCCGCCTCGGTTTCTTCCGTAATGTGCG
>NZ_JBFIII010000057.1 GCF_041601295.1 Immundisolibacter sp. | reverse complement strand
CGTGTCGCGGTCCGTCGCGCGCAGGCCGACCACCTCGACATAATGGCGTCGTGCCGCCTCCAGGTCGGTTACAAAAAGGCTCACGTAGCCAATGCGGCTGACAGCCATGGGGCACTCCTCCAGGTTTCCGCGCCAAGCACTTGGGCCGGGACGGGCCAGAGGAATGCTGGGGGAGTGCTGTCGTCGCTGGCTTGTCGGTAGTCAAGGAAGGTGCGAGCGCACGGTGCCTGAGTGGAACCGGATCACTCCATCGGCAACGCAAGGTCGCTACGCGAGCTTGGCTGCGCCTCGTTTTTTCAGGCGGTACGCCAGCTGTGGACGGCTGATGCCGAGCAGGCGGGCAGCCGGCGCCAGCTTGCCGCCGGCACGCGCCACTGCTTCTTGCAGCAGTTGCGCTTCCAAGGTCGGCAGGTCAAGCCCCTGGTCCAGCAGGCCGGCCGCCGTCGCGTCTGCGACGCCGGCACGAATCTGTACCGCACCGTCCACGCCCGGGCCCGCGGAGCGCCGGCTCAGCTTCGAGCCGAAGCTGGCAAAGTGCGACAGGTCGATGGCAGCGTCGTCGTCGGCCATGATCACCGCCCGTTCGACCATGTGTTCGAGCTCGCGCACATTGCCCGGGTAGTCGTACAGCAGCAGCGCTTCTACCGCGCGCTCGGAAACGCCGGTGACGCGTCGCTGGTGCAGGCGACTGAAGCGGGTAAGGAAGTAATCCAGCAGCAGCGGAATGTCTTCCGGCCGCTCGCGCAGCGGCGGGATGACGATCGGAAACACGTTCAGGCGAAAGTACAAGTCCTCGCGAAAGCGCCCATCGCGCATGGCTCGCTCAAGATCGACATTGGTGGCGGCGACAATCCGCACATCGACCTTGCGGGTGGTGCGATCACCGACCCGTTCGATTTCGCCTTCCTGCAGCGCCCTGAGCAACTTGCTTTGGGCGGCGTACGAGAGGGCACCGATCTCGTCCAGGAATAACGTGCCGCCCTGGGCTCGCTCGAAGCGTCCAGGCCGCGATTCGGTGGCGCCGGTGTAGGCGCCGCGCTCGACGCCGAACAGCTCGCTTTCCATCAGGCTCTCAGGAATCGCCGCGCAATTCACCGCCACGAACGGCTGTGTGGCGCGTGGGCTCATGCGGTGCAGTACCCGGGCAAACACTTCCTTGCCGACCCCGGTTTCGCCAAGGATCAGGGCCGCTGCCTTGGTCGGCGCCACTTTGCGCAGCAGGTGCAGAGCGGTAAAGAACGCCGCCGAGCTTCCGACCACGTCTTCCAGGCCCTCATCGGCACCTCGCTCGCTGAAGCGGTTGACGAAGGGCTGCGGCCGCAGATACTCGGAAAAAGCGCTGGCTTCGACGCCCCACTCGTCCAGTGGCTTGCCGATGACCCGGCAACGCGGCGCGCCGGTGGCGCGGCACTCCACTTCGCGGAACAGGATGGCGCGCCCGGTGATGTCGGTGCAGTAACCGCTGGCGTGGCCGGTGAGGATCCAGCACACCGGCTCGGTACCGATGCCCTGGGTGAGCACGTGCACGTTTGCTTCCAGCGAGTCGTTCCACGCCAGTTCGGCATAGAAACGTCCATGCGCGAGGTCGGCGTCCAGATGTATCTCACCGGGCGAGGCAAAGCCGGCGATGGCCTGCAGTTCGCCGCGCATTGACAGCGCTTCCTGGGCGCTGCCCGCCGGGTGGCGTTGGCGGTAAAGCTTGGCATCCTTGCTGCCTTCGGCGTAGCCGATGCGGGTCATCATCTGGCCGGTGCGTTCAAACCCGACGCCCTCAATCAGGGCGCGGCGCAGGTTGGCGAACGCGGCGGACGAGATCAGCGCGATGCGACTGTCGTCCATCCACACGTGACCCGAGCCGGGTGTGAAGCGCAGCAAGCTCCAAACTTCCTGCATCAACTGCGAGGACAACGCGTCCTCCGCGGTGGGGATGATATTGTTCATTTGGGAAGATTCCAGGCCCGAACTGACTCAAAAAAGTGACTATTTAATAATACGCGTGTCGTTAAGATGTGGCTTTGAAGACTCGCCAAAGGTCATCAACAGGCGCTTTGCACCCTAACGGCACGCCCGTTGCGTATGAATATTGTTCAGAGCGGTCGCTGCCCAGGCCGTGGCGTGAGCGATCGTCAAGAGGAGAGCGATATGAATCAACCTGCGTCACCGGTATTGCCGGCGAAGAAATGGACCTTGCAGTATCCGGAGTTGGGCACGGGCCCGCTGCCACACGAGCCGAACATCTCGTCGGCCTACTTCGAAAAGGAGCGCGAGAAATTGTTCAAGCGCACCTGGCTGCTGCTGTGCCGGGAGGATGAACTGCCTCGACCCGGCAGCTATGTGGTCAAGCAAATGCCGATCCTCGAGACCTCGGTACTGCTGGTGCGCGGCGACGACGGCGTGGTGCGGGCATTTCACAACTCTTGCCGGCACCGCGGCAACAAGGTCGTTATGGGTGCTGGCGAGAAGACTGGCGACAGCCGTGGCTTCATGTGTGGCTTTCACGGCTGGACCTACGATTTGCAAGGCAGACTGACCCATATCGTCGACGAGGAAGACTTTTTCGACCTCGACAAGTGCGCCCTGGGCCTGAAACCGATTCACTGCGATACCTGGCGCGGCTTTGTGTTCATCAATGCCATGGATACCCCGCGCGAGACACTGGCCGAAGCGCTCGGCGACTGGGGGCGCGAGGTCGAGGCGTTTCCATTCGAGAACTTCGAACTGGTGAACGTCTACTCCGCCAACGTGCGGTGTAACTGGAAAATCGGACTCGATGCGTTTCAGGAGGGCTACCACGCTCTCACGCTGCACGCCAAAAGCGCTTGCGAGCCGTTTGTGTCCAAGCACAATCCGTTCGCCCACCTGCTGTACGTGAAGTTGTATCCGGAGGGTCAGCGGCGGGCGTCGTTCCCGGCCAATCTCGACTTTGTGCCAGCGCCGTCGGTGCAGCATGCCGTGAAGTACGCGGGAAACAACGTGTATGCCTACCAGGACGGACACACGCGTAACTTGCCGGGGCTGAACCCCAGCGGTGCCTCCGACTGGTCGTTCGATATCAACATCATCTTCCCGCACGTGCAGTTTCTGGCCAGCGACGCCTTCTACGTCACCCAGCACTTCTGGCCGATCTCGGTGGACGAAACCTACTGGGAGCTACGTCAGTACTTGCCCAAATGCACCACCGTGTCCGGGCGCATCGCGCAGCAGAATTCGCAGGCGGCCCTGCGTGACGTGATTCGCGAAGATCTTGTAACCCTGGAGAACACGCAGTCGGTGCTGCGCTCCGGGGCCATCAGCCACATGCAGCTGAACGATAACGAGATTGCTGTGCGCCACTCGTATTTCAAAGTGGCCGAGCGCGTAAACGCGCCGGATTGAGGGAGTTGACCATGGCCACGTTGCCTGAGGAATTTTCGGACCTTGAGCGTTTTGTCAGCGCCGGCTGGGCGTGCCCACGTGAGCACGATCGCTGGACCCGCCGCGTGCAAGGCAGCGCCGAGGAAATCAAGGATTTCTACGACGCCATGTTGTTGCGCATGGACGCGATCGTTGCCTACCTGGACCAGCACCCGCTTGACCAGGTGCCCGAGGGCGATCGGCCGCTGTTTTATCTGGCGCTGGCCTTCATGGACGTGGCCCCGGCTTGGGAGGTATTCCAGGCCGCTGATCTGCCGGAGCCGGCCTTCGAAATCGATCGGATGAAAATTGTTGAACGTCCCTACGCCTGGGAGACCTGAGGCTGGCCTGTTGGTGAGGGTCGCCGGGCGGCGCCCCACTTTCGCCCGAGATTCATAACGCTGCACAAATTCAAGGAGGAGAGACCATGAACCAGCCTGCCGACACGCGGTGGATTCGTAATTACCCAGACTTGGGTACCGGTCCGCTGCCGACCGAACCGATGATCTCGCCCGAGCATTTCCAGATCGAGCGCGACCGCGTGTATCGGCGGTCCTGGCTGGTGGTAGGCCGGGTTGAGGACCTTCCCAAGCCCGGTGACTGGTTCGTCAAGGACATTGCCAGCCCGAAAACCTCGGTGCTGGTGATGCGTGGCGAGGACGGCGTGGTACGTGCTTTCCACAACACCTGCAAGCACCGTGGCAGCAAGCTGTCGCACGGTCGCTGTGGCGGTGGCGTGAAGGGCTTCGTCTGTCCACTGCACGGCTGGGTGTATGACACCGCCGGCAAGCTGGCCTTCGTGCCCGACGAGAACGAGTTCTACCAGCTCGACAAACCGGCACTGGGCTTGACGTCGATTCACTGCGGCGTGTGGGAAGGGTTCGTGTTCATCAACCTGGACCGCGCTCCGGCCATCAGCCTGGATGCGTTCCTGGGCGAAATTCGCGACAGCTACCAGGGCTATTTCGGCGGCCTGGAGGAGGCGGCCCACTACACCGTCACCGCTAACGTGAACTGGAAGCTGCTGTTTGACGTGTCGGTCGAGGCCTACCACGTGTTCAACATCCACCCGATTCATCCGGTCAGTGACGAAGCGGGGAAAAAAGTCGGCGAGCCCCCAGCCAAGCCCGAGATCAAGCTACCGAACATCATCCTGCATCAGTTGCACCGGCTGGTGACCGTGCCGGGCAACCCGTTTCGCCCGCAGTCGCCGGTCGAGCAACTGATGATCAAGTACGGCGTGGTGACGTCGTTCACGTTCCCGGAGCCTGGCGCAAAACCGCCCGATTTGCCGGCTGGGGTCAACCCGGGAGGGTTGCCGGCCTGGAGCTTTGACGTGCTGGGCCTGTTTCCGAACACCGTGCTGCTGACCGGGCGTGGCATCTACGTGACCATCATCATGTGGCCAGAGGCCGTCGACCGCACCTTCTTCGACATTCGCGTTTATATGAAGCCAGTAAAGAATATGGCCGAACGGGTGTGTCGCGAGGCAATCATCGCCATGACCCGCGACGTCATGCGCGAGGATTTCGACCACGTGGAGCCGCAGCAAAGCGCGCTGTCGCCGGATGCGATCAGCCACATCCAGCTGTCCGACCAGGAACTGGCCGTGCGCCATGGGTACGCGGTGTTGCAGCAAATCATCGAACGCGGCTTCCCCGGCGAGGTGGCGGCATGAGCGGCCAGATTCTGCCGGCTGGCTTTGAGGATTTGGCGCGTTTTGTCGAAAGTTGGGCGCTGCCCAGCGAGCGCGAGCGCATGTTGGCGCGCGTCCACAGCGACATGGTTTTGATTGGCGAGTTCTACAAGACCCTGTCGCCGCGGATCACGGCGATGCTGACGCATCTTGAGGCGTACCCGCCCACGCTGGAGACCCTGCCGCCGCCCGAGCAGCAGCTGGCCATGCTGGCATTGTCGTTTATGGAGTGCTCGCGCATTTTCGAGATGTGGAACCAGCAGGACGTGCACTGCGCGAACTTTGTGCCGGAGCGGCTCGACTTCGCGCCGCTGGGGACGCCGGGTTGATACCGCAACGGGCATTCCTGCCGTCGACGGCTTAGCGCGCCATGGGCGGTGCGGATTTTCTAAGGCCTGTGCCGTTGCGCTCCGGCACGGTACCGGTGGCGCCATATATCGACGCGGGCTATTTCGAGGCCGAGCGGAGCCAGGTGTTTCGCCGCTGCTGGCTGAACCTGGCGCGGGAAGAAGAGCTACCCCGCCCGGGCGATTTCCTGGTCAAGGACCTGGAAGTGCTCGACACCCAGGTGCTGTTGGTGCGCGGCGAGGACCGGCGCATCCGGGCTTTTCATAATTTGTGCGTGCATCGCGGCAACCGCTTGGCGCTTGACCGCTGCGGCCACGCTCCTGGCTTCAGTTGCAACTTTCACGGCTGGACCTACGACTCGACCGGCCGGCTGCGGGAGCTGCCGGACCGCGATCAGTTTCCCCACCTGGACCCGGATCAGATTCACCTGAAAGCCCTGGCCTGCGAGGTGTGGAACGGCTTCGTGTTCGTGAATGCGAATCCGCGGCCGGCCGTGTCACTGGCCGATTACCTCGGTGAACTGAACGGAGCCTTCGACGGTTTTCCGTTTGCCGACATGCGCCTGGCGGCCTTCTACCATGCCGAGGTCAAGGCCAACTGGAAGCTGGTGGCCGACGCCTTGCAAGAGGCTTACCACGCGCCGATCCTGCACCGTCGCACGGTGGCCGACGCGGTCGCCGGTCCCGACAATCCGCACTGCCATCTCGCCTCCGTGCGGGTCCACGGTCGGCACCACGCGCTCAGCGTACACGGCAATCTCAGTCACCAGCCCACACCGATGGAGCGCATCGCGTTTCAGTACTCAGCCACGCCGGTTTATCCGGCGCCCTCGGCGCCCTCGGACAGCCAGGCGCCGGGCGTCAACCCACAGCGCGAAGCGGCCTGGATTTTCGATATCAATGTGCTGTTTCCGAATTTCCACCTCGACCCATCGGGCACCTGGTACGGCACCTATCACCTGTGGCCGCTGGCGGTGGACCGCACGCGCTGGGAGTTTCGAATCTACATGTACCCGCCCAGGAATGCCGGCGATGCCCTGGCGCAGGAATACACCAAGGTGCTTGGCCGGTTCGTGCAGCGCGAGGACTTATCCACCGTCGAGGCGACGCATGCCATGTTACGCAGCGGCGTGCTCGAAGAATTGCATCTTTCGGCGCAGGAACTGCCGCTGCTGCACAGCCTTGAGGTGGTCGAGGCGCACCTGCGGGGTGAGTTGTGATCCCTGCCTTACCCGCTGCTTACGCTGACCTTGAGCTGCTCGCCCAAGAGTGGTCCCTGGCTACGGAATCCGAGCGCGCGCAGCGCCATTTGCAGGCTCATTACCCTGAGTTGGAAGCGCTGTATCGCGCCCTGTTGCCGCGCCTGCCGGGCATCCTCGACGACTTGAATCGAAAGCCCATCGACACGTTTGATGCGGGTGAGCAACGGCTGTTCTGGTTGACGCTGTCCTTTGTCGAGGCCGCTGTAGCGGTGGAGCGTTTCCAGTGCGCCGACATGCCGCCGGGCGCGTTCGAGGCAGAGCGGTTTCAGATCGGTGCGACAGCGACGGGAGCAATACCGGTGGGAGGCAATTGTGTTACTGGATAAAAAAAATGTATTGGTGCTTGATGGGGGCGACGGCATTGGCGGGGCGATTGTGGCCTTGTTCCGTGCCGAAGGGGCGAGAGTCAGTTCGACTGTCCTGCCCGACACTGACGTTGCATCGGCGTTCGAGCAAGCGCACACGGCGATGGGCGGGGTCGACATTCTGGTCAATGCGATCTCGGACTGGAGCCCGTGCAAGCCAGAGGACTGGTCAGTTGGGCGCTGGCGCGAGCTGAGCGAGCTCAACGGCGCGGTTGCGGTAAGCGCTGGTCACATCGCGCTCAAGCGCTTGCGCCGCCCGGGCGCGGTCTGTTTTGTTTCTTCCACCTGGGCGATGGCAACCAGCCCGGAGATGGGCCTTGCCGGCGCAAGCAAGGCCGCAGTTGGGCCCCTGACCAAGGCGCTGGGACTGTTCGGTGCGGCGAATGGCTTGCGGGCCAACGCGGTGGTGATGGGGCTTATCGACACCCCTGCGTTGCGGGCGGCGATGGAGCAGCGTGGCCAACTCACAGAACGTCAGGCCGGCAGTAGCACTTTGTTCGACGAAACCGCCGGTCGGGTGCCCATGCGCCGCGCCGGGACGGCGGACGAGGTTGCCAAGGCGGCGGCCTTCCTGTGCTCGGACCACGCGCGGATGATTAATGGCGCCTCTGTCCTGGTGGATGGTGGACTTCTTTACGCGTGAGGTAGACCACGATGGGACTTTTGCAAGGTAAGCGCGCTTTGGTGATCGGGGCTGGTTCCGGGATCGGTCAGGCCACCGCGAAGTTGTTCGCGGAACAGGGCGCACAGGTCGTATGCGGTGATCTGTTCGGGGATCTGTCGCAAGGCACGGCCCAGGACATTACCAGCGCGGGTGGTACCGCCTGGTCGGTGGTGCTGGACATCAGCGTCAAGACACAGGTGCAAGCCACGGTGGCGCGGGCAGTGGAGTTGATGGGTGGCGTCGACATCCTCGTGAGCACGCCGTTTGGCAATATTTCCATGGCGCTTGAGGATTTGGCTGAGGAGCAGTGGGATCTTGAGCACGCGGTTCTCGCCAAGGGCACTTTGTTTGCCATCCAGGCAGCGGTGCCGGTGATGCGGGCGCAAAAGGCCGGGGTGATTCTGGTGGCGACGGCATCCATTTTTGGCGATTACGGTGCGTTTACTCACCCGGCTGTTTTCCCGGCGTATGGAGCTGCCAAGGGGGCTCAGGAGATGCTGATCAGGGTCAGTGCCGGCATGTTTGCGCTGGATGGCATCCGGGTATGTGGCGTGCAGCCAGGGTTTACCTTGACCCAGGGCGCGATCAAGGGGCTCGAAGACCTTGGTGTGCCGGTCGATGGCTTTGTGGCCCAGGCCGGCGCCGGTATGCCGATGGGGCCGGGGCAGCCGGCGGATGTTGCCGAAGGTTTTCTGTTCCTCGCTTCGGACTACGCTTCCTATATCAACGGCTATTGCCTGCCGGTGGATGGTGGCTCGTACGCGGCCCGCTTCGGGCGTCTGCTGGCTTGAGAGGCTCGTTCGTACGGCTAACAGTTTCCTGGCCAAGGTGGACTTTTCCATAATTAATCAAGGAGTTATGTTTTGTTCTTAGTGACAGTGAAAATCAGCGCCAAACCCGGGCAAGGTGACAAACTGGCTCAGTTGCTTCAGGAAATGGCCGCCGAAGGCCGCAAAGAGCCTGGAATGTTGGCCTACGACCCGTACCGGAGTGTCGAGGACCCGGATACGGTGTTCATGTACGAGGTGTACCGTGACCAGTCGGCTCTGGATGGGCATCGGGCCAACGTGGCGCTTGAGCCCTTCCGCGAGCGCCTGATGGCGCTACTCGCGGGCGGGCCGGAGCTGAATACCTGGGCGCCTGCTGGCTGAGAACAAAGGTTGTTACCGGGATATACGGGGTCTGTGTGGCCTCCGAGGGGTACAAGACGATGCAAGGCAAGGCACGCTATTTCGCCCTTTTCGCGCTAGCGATTGGGACATTGCCAGCTGCAGCTGTGCAACTGCACGGCAAGGTTGTGGACGCTACGGGCCGACCTTTGGCGGGGGTGATGGTGACGGTGGAGCCGAGCGCGCCGGTGGTCGGGGCGTTGAGCACCAGTGTGTTTAGCGGGTCTGACGGCAGTTACGAGCTTGCCGATCCGGGTAAGGATGAGGCTGCACTGACCTTGTCGGCGCGCTTGCTCGGTTACGCCCCGGCCGGGCCGACCCCGCTTAGTCAGATGGGCGCCCTGCAGGGGCAGGTTCGGCGTGTCGATCTGACGCTGGAGCGTACCGAAAATGTCGCCGCCGATGTGCCCGCTTCGGCCTGGATGCAAGGATTTCCAGACGATGCCGACAGCCGGCACGCGCTGTGGATTTGCGCCGGTTGTCACCAGTTGCCGGCGCCCAAGATGCAGCGCTACGCAGAGTTCACCCGCGACACGCCGTTGGCGGGCCGCGAGGTGGCCTGGCACGCGATGATTCAGTACATGCGCGTGAAGACATTCGAGTTGGGTCCGGAAATGAGCGCCTGGCCGGATTTTCCGCACGAGGTGAAGGCCGATCCCAGCATCGCCGGTTACGACCTTGAAGATGAAGCCATCATTGCCCGCGCGCTGGCCGCGCATTTGCCGACCGACTACTCGGTCTTGAAGTCCTACAACCCCGGTGCGCCACTGGGGGTGACCCCGCGCACCGTGATCCGCGAGTATCAGATGCCGCCCGACGGCTTTACGCGCGAGGTCGGCTTGTCCGCGCGCTCGCCGTACGCCTGGGGCGCCGATCTGACCCACAATCAACTGGTACGCCTGGATCCCCGCGACAGCACAGTCAAATACTTCAAGGTGCCGTTCGACAAGGCCAGCGGGCCCCATACCATCGTCGATGATCCGCTCGGCAACCTGTGGGTCACCTCGATCGAAAACGATCTGCTCATGCGGCTGGACCCGCAGACCGAGAAATGGACGCTGTACCAGGACTTCGGCGCCGGGGCGCTGATCCATGACCTCGCGCTCGACTCCAACTTTCAGGTCGCCTACGATCACAAGGGCCGCGTCTGGGCGACGCTGATCGGCCTGAACAAGGTTGGCGGCCTCAACCCCGAAACGCGCGAGACGGTGCAGTTCCAGGCACCCCAGCCTGAGGGTAAGGGCACCATCCACACGGCGATTTACGGCATGGTCATGGATTCTGAGCGCAAGCACCTGTGGTACGCGCAGCTCGGCGGTGGGGTCGGGTCGTTCAATGTCGAGACCCTGACGTTCGAAACCCACATTCCCTTTGAGATGGGCGAGGGTCCGCGTCGTCTGGCGATCGATGAAGAAGACCGCATCTATGTGCCGCTGATGGGTTCAAGCGAGGTGTTTATCTACGATACCCGGGCCAAAAAACAGCTGGCGCGGGTCAAGCTGCCCGACCGCTGGGCGGCCACTTACAACGTCACCTGGGACCCGTGGCGCAAATGTTTGTGGGTAGGAACCACCAATGCCGACGTGATCTACCGCATGGATCCAACGACCTACGCTTTTACCCGCTACCCCCTGCCGCGGCCGGGTGCCTTTTTGCGCATGATCACCTTCGATCGCCACACCGGAAACCTATGGACGGCGTACTCCGCCACCGGCGAGGGGCCGCAGGCACTGGTGGAACTGGACCCGGGTGATGGCGTGCGGCCCGCGGCGATGCAGGCTGCCGCGGCGCCGTGATCGGTCGCCCGGGCCTGGTTATGGCCTAGGCGGCCAGGGTCGATTTGAGCCACTGCGCCATGTCGGTGCGCACCTGGTGACCGACCGCCAGCACCCCGGCCATGGACGCAAAGCCGTGGATCATGCCGGGGTAGCGGACCAGGCGGGTGGTGACGCCCGCCTGGCCAAGGCGGCGGGCGTAGGCCTCGCCCTCGCTGCGCAGGACGTCGAATTCAGCCGTGACCACCAGCGCGGGCGGCAAGCCGGCAAGGTCGGATGCCAGCAGCGGCGACACCTGGGGATCGCGGGCCGCTTCGGGACTGGCCAGGTAGTGGTCCCGAAACCAGCTCATGGCACCGGCCGTCAGGCCGTAGCCTTCGCCACAGGCTCGGTAGGATTCGCCGTCCAGGCGCGACATGTCGGTCACCGGATACATCAGCAGCTGGGCGCGTAGCGGCGCGTTGCCACTATCGCGGGCAGCGATCGCGACTACCGCAGCAAGATTGCCGCCGGCGCTGTCGCCTCCAACCGCCAGACGGGTCGGGTCAAACCCCAGTTCGTCCGCATGGGTCGCTGCCCAGGCAGTGGCAGCGATGGCGTCCTGCGCGGCGGCCGGAAAGCGTTGTTCCGGCGCCAGGCGGTAGTCCACGGCCAGCACGCCGCAACCGGCCTGCGCGGCGAGGTCGCGGCACAGGTCGTCGTGGCTGTCGAGGTCGCCAATCACCCAGCCACCGCCATGGAAGAACACCAGCCCGGCCAAGGTGCCGGTTGTTTGCGGGTGGTACAGGCGTGCCTTGAGTGCGCCACCGGGCCCCGGCAGGGTGAGGTCGCGTACCTGCGCCAATGGCGTGCTGGGGCCGGCGGTCATTTTCAGCTGCATGGCGAATCCCACACGCACCTGCTCGGGGGTCAGCGCTTCGAGCGGCGGCGGGTCCATGGCGGCAAGCTGGGCCAGGTGGGCGGCGACTTGTGGATGCAGTTGGCCGGATAGGGGGGCCGCCAGGGCCGATTCAAGATCTTGGTTCATAGGACTCACAATAGGAAGCTCAGGTTGTCGATGGCCTCGTCGCTTTGCGTCAGCAGCACGGTTTTAGCCTTGATCTGGAAATTGTCACCGCTGGCCAGCAGGCGGTGCTGGCAGACCCCGGACCAGATTTCCTGGCGCCCGCGCCGCAGTTCGGCGAGTAGAAAGTTGGAACGGGTGTGCAACTCGCCCTCGCGCAGCTCGAAGCGGATATTGCCAACCACCCGGCGCATGCGCGAGCGCGGGCGCTGGCTGTGCGCGGCCGGGCTCGCCAGGCGCCACACGCGGTCCTGCAGGCGGGCATAGTCGTCATAGATCAGCGACACCTCTCGCGTCGGGTCACCGCCCGCGCGGCCATTGCAGGGCACCCAATAACAGGCGTCCGGTGTCCACAGTGCCAACCATTCCTCGACGGCGAACTCGTCGAGCAGATCCGCCTCGTGAAACAGGAACGACTCGATGGTCTCGCGCGTGATGTCCATGCCTGCTCAAGCCTCGCTCATCATCCGTTTCCATTCGCGCAGTTGCCCGCGCTGGGTGGTCTCGTCGCCGGGCATGCCGATGATCGAGCCGTCTGTGTCCTGGCGTTCGCGCTCCAGGCCGCGCGCCAGATAGACCCACGGCTCCACCGTGGCGCCCAGGCCTTGCTGGTTACGCTCGAAGATTTCGGCGTCGTCCGGTGCTCCAGCCCCGGCCGGACCATAGAAGGACTCGTGCTGGCGCAGCCGCATTTCGTTGATGGATGGCGGCACATCCTTGAGGAGTGCCGGGAACATCAGCACCTCGGTGTCGTCCACCGCCAGCGGCCGGATAATGCGGATCTGGATGCCAATCAGTTGCAGGTTGGGATAGATGCCGACATGCGGGTCGCCGGCCCAGGCCAGTAACTCGCGGGCACGTTGCGGGCCATGGGCCTCCTGCATGGCGGCGATGTAATCCTCGCCACCCGGACGCTTGCGGATGCCGGCCAGGTACTCGTCCACGTGCGCCAGGCGGCTGGGGAACATGTCGAGCAGAACATGGCCGTTGCCGGCATCGCGGGTGAGGTTGCCGGACTCGTCGCAGAACGGGTCGCCGTGGTGAAGATTGGCCATGCCCCCGCCGGGCCGCCGCTTCCAGGAATCCATCACCGAGCGGTGCGTGTAGTGTGGGTGGTAGCCGTCCATGCCGACGAACTTCCAGTTGCCGCGATAGCGTGTGCGGTGCACGCCGGCGGTAACGTCGATCTCGCCGGTCGGAGACGCGTCCAGGAAAATGTCCAGATAGCGCCGGGCCAGTCCAAGGTGTTCCAGCAAGGACTGCCCGGTCGGCGCCAGGCTGGCGAACACGAAGCCGCGGTAGCTTTCCATGCGCGGCACTGGCGTGAGGCCGAAATCCTCGCGTCGGAACTGCGCGCCATAAGCGTTCGCAAGCGGCACATCTTCCAGCTCACCGGTATTGCGGTACACCCAGCCGTGGTACCAGCAGCGCAGGAATTTCTCGTTGCCGGTTTCGTCTTCGCACAGGGTCATGCCGCGGTGGCGACAGCGATTCATGAACACGCGTACCTGGCCATCATCGCCACGCACCATCAGCACCGGCTGGCGCCCCAGCGTGGTGGCGCGAAAATCGCCCGGCTGCGGAATCTCCGCTTCATGACCCAGACACAGCCAGCCGCGGTGGAAAATGCGTGCCATCTCCTGCTCGAAGATGGCGGGGTCGGTGTAGATGGAGCCGTGAATTCGGTCGGTCTGCACCAGGTGGGCGTAATCGGAAAGGGCCTGCGGTGCGTTCATGGTGCTCCTCGGCGGGGGCGGTTGGGAAAGCAAAATTAGCACGCCTTCCCGGCTGATCGTTCGGTCGGCATGCCGGGCTATGATTGACACCGGGCACGGTCCGGTTCCAGCCAGACTGATTGCCGTAACTAAATCACGAGGAGAACGCCGATGAGCCAACCCAATGGTGCCGAAGTATTTCTCGACATTCTGACTGGATACGGCGTGGAGGCGATCTTCTCGTCGCCCGGATCTGAATGGCCGCCCTTATGGGAAGCCCTGGCCCGCCGCCAGGCAGCGGGCCAGCCGGCGCCGACCTACTACAACATCCGCCACGAGGACCTGGCCATTGGCGAGGCGATGGGCTACGCCCGCGCCACCGGCAAGCTTGGGGTGTGCCTGATCCACGCCACCGTCGGCACCTTGCATGCCTCAATGGGCATCCGCGCCGCGTATCACGAGCAGATTCCCCTGCTGGTGCTGGCCGGTGAGTCGGTGACCTTCGGTGAGGGACCGGATGCCTGGGTCGGCGCGCAGTGGGGTCGCTTCCTGGCCGATCATGGCGGGCCGGCGCGGCTGGTCGACAGTTTTACCAAGTCCAGCTTCGGCCTGAATACGCCGGCTGTTTTGGCCGGCGCCGTACACCGCGCCTGTGCACTGGCCATGGCCGCGCCGCAAGGGCCGGTATTTTTGTCCCTGCCGTTCGAGTATCTGCATCAGCCGGCGGTGTTGCCGGCACCCACCCGGTACGCGACGCCCAGCACGCCGCAGCCGCTGCGCGCGCCGCTGGCCGAGGCCGCCGACTGGCTGCGCTCGGCAACAAACCCGCTGATCATTGTCGAGAATGCCGCTCGCACGGCGGAGCAGGCGCAGCAACTGGTGGCACTGGCCGAGCGCCTTGGCGCCGGCGTGGTGGAAGGTCAGCACCCGGGCTACGTGAATTTCCCGCGAGACCATGACCTGCACGCCGGTTTCTATGCCCAGCCCTGGCTGGGGGAAGTGGATGCGGTGCTGATGCTGGAGTCACCCGGTCCGTGGTATCCGCCGACCGCCATGACGCCCAAGACCGCCAGGCTGATCAATGTGGCACAGGATCCCTTGCGCGAGCGTGACCCCTACACCGGATTTACCGCCGATCTGCAAATCCAGGGCGATGCGATGGCGGCGGTGGAGGTATTGCTGGAACTGATCCCGCAGGCCACCGGCGGCGCCGATGCAAGGCGCAAAGTGTGGGCCGGGCGCAGCACGGGCCGGCGTGCCCAGTGGCGCGAGGACGCGCTGCAGAATGCCGCCGCCACGCCTATTGACGCACGCTTTCTGTGCCACGAACTGAATGCCTGCCTGCCGGATGACGCGGTGATCGTGGACGAGACCATCCTGTCCCACCACACCATCATCAACGTGATGGACCGCCTGAAGCCCGGCCATTTCATCAACGCCCTGTCGGGTGGTCTGGGCCTGGGTCTGGGGATGGGTCTGGGCGCCGCCATCGGCCTCAAGGACAAACTGTTGGTCACCTTCGTGGGCGACGGCACCTATAACTACAACCCCGGCCTGGCCGCGCTCGGTTTCTCCCAGCAGTACAGCGTCGGGATGCTCACGGTGATTTTCAACAACGGTCACTACCGGTCCATGCAGATGGGTACCGAGTTCCTCTACCCGCAGGGCGCGGCGGTGACCAACCGTAATCATGTCAGTTCGCCGATCGCGCCGAACCCGGACTATGGCCAGTTGGCAGTGATGTTCGGTGGCTATGGCGAGAAGGTTGAAGACCCGGCGCAGATTCGTGGCGCCGTCGAACGGGCGGTGGCGGCCGTGCGCGACGGCAAGCCGGCCATTCTGGACGTGCGCATCGGCGACGAAATCGCCTTCCTGGCCAAGGTATTCGGTGGCTGATCAGGTCGGCGATCGCCCGCGGCCGGCAACGGCGGCGGGCGTGCGCCGGACTCGCTCCAGATTTGTGCACGACTGGCCGATAACGCGTCAGTCATGCCATCGCTACGTCCCAGTAGTCACCCAGAGCGAGTTGAAACCAAGGTGAACATGCCCCTACCCACCTGCGTCAATAGTTCGCCCTACGACGGTATCAGCAAGCAGGCAAAGCCTGATGAAGCAGGTATCTGGCAGGGTCAGTTTCGCGGCTTGCGTTTGTCGAGCGTGTTTCAGCCGGTGGTCACTTTGAGCACCGGCCGGGTGGTGGGCCATGAAGGTCTGGTGCGCCTCGACTATGCCGATGGTCGCGGCGCCACACCGTTTCGGTTCTTCAGTGGCGGGCTGGACGAGGTGGGTCTGGTCGATCTGGATCGCCTGTGTCGCTTGCTGCACCTGCGCAATTTTCAGCGCCAGGCCGGAGAAGACGCTGGCTGGTTGTTTCTTAATGTGTCGCCGCTGGTGGTGGCGAGCCGCCGCCGCCACGGCGAATTTCTGGCCCCACTGCTGGAGGCAACCGGTTTTGATCCGGCCCGGGTGGTGGTGGAAATCGCCGAAAGCGGCGTTCAGGATGGCGACACCCTGGCCGATGCGGTGGCCCATTACCGGCGCATGGGTTGCCTGGTAGCCATCGACGACTATGGCGTCGGGTTATCCAGCGTTACCCGCCTGTGGTCGCTGGGTGTCGATATCGTCAAGCTGGACCGGGAGTTGCTCAGAGCGGCGCTGGCCAGTCCCGACGAGCGCCGTCTGTTGCCGAGCCTGGTCGAGTTTTTGCACGATTGCGGCACGCTGGTGCTGATGGAAGGGGTGGAGACTTTTACCGAGGCGTTGCTGGCGCTGGAGGTCGGCTGCGACCTGGCCCAGGGCTTTCATTTCGCGCGGCCAGCGGCCAACCTGCTGGAAATTGCAGCAGCTACCCCCATCGACGCCCTGCGCGCGGCGGCAAGTTCGTCCGCCGCCGCGGCGCCACTGCCCGGCTGGTTGGACGAATGGCGCGCAAATCTGGCTGCTGCTGCGCGGCGCCTGGCCGCTGGTGACGACGTGCGAACCTCGACCGCCCCGCTGCTTGGACACAGGCCGTTATTGCGTTGTTACTGGCTGGATCGGGATGGCATCCAGCGTGGCGACAGCGTCATGGGTACTCAGGCGAGTGCGCCGCGCTTTCCGCTATTGCTGGATCAGCACGGCGCTGATGCCTCGGAAAGTGGTTATTTCGCGCGCGCTGTCGCGCGCCCGGATGCGGTGCAGATAAGCCGCGCTCATCTGCAACGCGGCTTTGGCGTCGCCTGTCTGACCTTGGCAGTAACCGCGCCACTGGCTGGCGTGCCGGGCGTACTGTGCTGCGATCTGGCCTGGGGAAGCGACCAAGGCACTCGCCCGTCTGGCGAGGGCGACGATCCTGGCCAGGGATGCTGACGGCCGGAGTACACCAGCCCGTTGAGAAATGTTTTCACATGTTGGCTGTTGCCAGTCCAGGCTGGTGAGCCCAAGCATTTCCGGCAAGCGTTTCGATCGGTACCGGCCGACCCAGCAAAAAGCCCTGTCCGTAATTGACGCCGATGTCCTTGCGCAGTCGCAGGGTGTCGGCTTCCTCCACGAACTCGGCGATGGTCTCGATACCCATGATGGTGGCCAGGCGATGGATGGCCTCCACCATGGCACGGTCGATCGGTTCGCGCGTGATGTCGCGCACAAAGCTGCCGTCGAGCTTGAGGTAGTCCGTCGGCAGGTGCTTGAGGTAGGCGAACGACGACACGCCAGTGCCAAAGTCGTCCAGCGCGAACCGGCAGCCCATGCTGCGCAGGCGCTGAATGAACGCGCGCGTGCGACCAAGATGCGCCACGGCTGTTGCCTCGGTCAGTTCCATGCACAACTTGCCGTCGACGCGGCGCGGATCGGCAAAGTAGTTCTCGAAGATGGCCATGACTGCCTCGTCCTCCAGCGAGCTACCGGACAGGTTCAGCGATAGCCGGGCGCCACCGACCGCGTCGGGCTGCAGCAACAGGGGCAGGGCGTGATCCAGCACGTAACGGTCGATCAGCGGCATCAGGCCAAAGCGTTCGGCCGCCGGCAGGAAGGTGCCCGGCAGCACAATGCGCCCGTCGTGATGGCGCAGGCGCAGCAGTACCTCGAACCACGGTTTTGAACTCGCATCAGCCAGCGCAGTGATCGGTTGCACATACAGAACCAGGCGCTTCTCATCCATCGCCAGGCGCAGTTCGGTGGCCCACTGCATCTCGCTGCGCCGACGCGCAAGATCGGCATCACCGGGACGAAACAGATGCACCCGATTGCGGCCCAGATCCTTGGCGGTATAGCAGGCAAGGTCGGCCTCGGTCAGCAGTTCTGCTGCCGAGGCGGCGGTGGCCGTGATCGGCACCAGACCGATACTGGCGCCGACGTTGAAGCTGCGCTCGCCGTAGCGGAAGCGAAAGTCGCCAATGATGCCCAGCAGCTCGGCGGCAATCTCGGCGGCTTTTTGCGGTGGGCAGTCGGCCAGTAACACCCCGAATTCGTCGCCACCCAGGCGCGCCAGTGTGTCGCCGCGGCGAATTTTCTGGCTGAGCAGGGTAGCCAGCTCGGCCAGTAATTGATCGCCGGCGCCGTGGCCGCAGCCGTCGTTGACGACCTTGAATTGATCCAGGTCCACGTAGCACAGGGCGTGCTGCGAATTCGTCCTTCTGGCCTGTTCCAGCAGCTCGTCCAGCCGGGTCTCGAACTCACGCCGGTTGGGCAGGCTGGTCAAGGGGTCGTGCCGGGCCTGATGTGACATTTCCGCCGCCAGGCGACGGGCTCCGGTGACGTCATGGAAAACGATGATCGCCCCGGCCAGGGTGCCGTCCGGCATGCGGATGGGCGCCGCCGAGTCCTCAATGGCGTATTCGCTGCCGTTGCGGCTGAGCAGCGCCGTGTGATTGGCCAGCCCTACCACCCGCTCCTCGGCGAGGCACAGCAGCAGCGGGTTGTCCGCCGGGGTACGCGTGTCCTCGTTGATGATCTTGAAGACTTCGGTGATTGGCCGGTTTTGTGCCTCGGCCTGTGACCATCCAGTCAGCTGTTCGGCCACCGGGTTCAGGCCGGTCACGCGGGCCTGGGCGTCGGTGGTGATGACGCCGTCGCCAATCGATTGCAGTGTTATCCGCGCCAGTTCCTCGGCGCGCGCCAGGGTTGCTTCGGCCTGCTTGCGCTCGGTGATGTCGCGGCCGGAGAAATGCACCGCGCCCTCGCCCCAGGACGGCTGCAGCGTGAGTGTGATGTCAATCCAGAATTCCGTGCCGTCCAGGCGTTTGGCTAGCCACTCGAAGCGGGCGTGGCCATGGCGTAGCGTTTGCTCATAGACGCCCTGGGCACGCTGCGTCGACGGTTGGCCGTCTGGCTGGACAGGCAAAGCAAAATCTATAGGCGTACGACCCAATAACTGGGCTTTGTCCTGTACGCCATACAGGTGGCACAGGGCGGTGTTGCATTCGATGAAGCGCGGCGCGTCATCCATGATGGAGACAAAGCCACAGGCGTCCGACGCCACCTCGAACAAATCCCTGAAACGTGCCTCCGTGCGTTGCAGCGATTCATTGGTTTCAAGCGCCTCGCTGATGTCGCGGATATGCGCACAGAAGGCTTCGGGGCCGACCGATGGCAGGGCGATGAGCTCCACCTCTATTTGCAGCAGCGTGTTATCGGTCTGCAGAAACTGCCAGCGGGTCAGATGGCGACCCTGTTTGAGCGCCAGCTTGTTGGCACGCTCGAAATCGGTCCGCGCCTCGAGGCGCCGGGCGGGATCCATCGGTTCAGCTCGGGCCAGGGCGATAGCCAGGTCTTGGTTCGCGCTGCTCGCGTCGCGGATGCCCATGAGCGCGGCGAACGCCTGGTTCCAGTGCCGCGCGCGCATTGTCTCAATGGTGACGCCCTCCAGGATCGCCACCGGATCGGTCATGCGCTCCAGCCAATCTGTGAAGCGGGGTTCGTGCTCCATGGGCTCTCTCTCCTGAGGCCTTTTTACTTATTACTTATTCGGATCAGCGCAAGTCGTGCGGCAAGAGTTATATTTTTATACAAATGTATGT
>NZ_JBFIII010000056.1 GCF_041601295.1 Immundisolibacter sp. | reverse complement strand
GTAATTGAAGGCGGACCAACAAAAGTCTTTAACCGGGACGCCTATTTTGCGGTTATGAGCTATAGTATTCGGACAATGGAGACGACAATTCCGGTGAAAACTCTTCAGGTGATAACCACCAAGAGTGATGTGGTATATACCTTTAGCTGCGGCACGGATCCGAGTGAATTTTCCGAAACATATCCAATTTTCCGCGTCATTATTGGTAGCCTGTTTGTTGATCCATAGCCAGCCCGGTAGGTTGGGCTGACGCAGGAAGCCCAACGTCGTTCACACCGAATAACGGAACACAAAGGTTGCCGGCCCGACGGAGTGCTTTCCGTGCTCGATTCTCGCGGGGAATGCAAGACGCACAGGCTTCGCAAGCGTATTTTTCGGGCGAGGGTTGAATCTGTTGGGCTTCCTGCGTCAGCCCAACCTACATGAACTTTGGGCGGAATGTCGAGGCGGGTGTTTATGCCGTCGATTGGGGCTGTGGCGGGATGCTGTTCGACGGGATCGGGTATGAGTGAATTCGACAAGGAATGTCGGGTTACGCTGCGCTAACCCGACCTACACCGTGCTACGGCCTCCTGGCCGGGCGAATGGTTGTCCTGGGGTACACACCGCGTGGCGCGGATCGCCATGTCTTCAGTATGAGGAAAGCCAATGAACGCGAACAAGCCCGCATCGCGCGGGTCGATGCTCACGCGGTGAAACCCGAGGAGTATGAGGAACTCCCAGAACTGACCGATGACATGCTCGCCCGCGCCACGGTCAACAAGGGCGGAAGGCCGTTGTCACCAAACCCTCGCAAGCTGATCTCGCTGCGTCTGCCGGTCGACGTGATTGAACGGTGGAAGGCGACAGGCCCTGGCTGGCAAACCCGCATGGCCGAACGCCTCAAGCAAGTGCGGTGAAAAACCGCCAACACTCCTATCGACGAACGGACCCACTGCGGGGCTGCGACCTTCACTGACCGTACCTGACGACGGAACGGTGTTGGTCGGGAGCACAACCTATTGCGCGCCCTGCGGACTGGACTCCGAGGCGACAATCAAAAACCTGCCGAACAATGCGAGCGCAGGGCCCGGCAGGTGTCCTGGAAAGGTCCGATCAGGTCGATTTCTTACGCTGTCCGCGCTGCTTCTCGCCAGTGACGTAGTAGTCACCGCGAGCCGCCAGGGCAGCTTCTTCGGCTTCTTCCGCCGACCAGCTGCCCAGGTTGTAGCCGAACCACGGCTTGCGCAGTTTCAGTTCCGGCAGCCCGAGCTGTTCCCACAACTCAATAGCCCCGTCCATGAACTCCTTGCCCGGCAGGGACACCGGCGGGTAGGCCCAGTCGCGCGTGGCATCGATCAGCAGGCCGGACATGCGCGGTTTTTCGTCGTTGACGCCCAAGCCGCGGCTGGCGCCCGGCGGGGCAATCGACGGGTCCAGCGGCATCAGCGGGATGTCCACCACCTGCACGTCGCGATACGGCTGCATGGCATAGGACAGCGCCCAGTAGATGGCACCCGGGTCCTGGATGTCGACGTCCTCGTCGACCACGATGGCCATCTTGCCGACGAATTTCTTGGACAGGTGCTCAAGGATGCGCTTGCCGTCGCCCTCTTTTTCACGACGGATGCGCACCAGGCACACGCCAAACGAGCCGGAGGTTTCCGGGTAGTGCACTTCGAGCACGTTGTCGAAGCCGCCTGCCTTGAGGTAGTCGTAACAGGCGGCGGTCCAGCCAATGCCGCGGATCTTGGACGATTCGCTGGGCGGAAACTGAGATAGAAATGCCTGATAAATCGGCTTGTTACGCATGGTGATTGCAGTAACTTCCATGAACCACGAGTAGTCACGCGCGGCCATGTAACCGGGGAATTCGCCAAACGGCCCTTCCATCTCCAGCAGGTCGGTGGGTACAAAACCCTCGACCACAATCTGCGCCTGTGCCGGCACCAGCAGGTCGTGGGACACGCACTGGGTCAACTCCATGGCCTGGCCTGCCAACCCACCGGCCACGTCGTATTCGCACACATCGTTTGGCAGCCGGGTCACCGCCGTATAGGAGATGGCCGGCGGCACGCCAATGACGATTGCAGCGGGCATCTTGTCGTGCCCGCGCTCGCGCCACATCTCGATGTGCCGGCGCATTCCATAACCGGGCGAGGCCGGATATACACCGATGCGGTGTTCGGATTTCACCATTCCGCGATAATTTCCGACGTTGTGCATGCCGTTGTCCGGATCCTTGCTGATCCAGTGCGAGGCTGTGGTGTACGGCGCATTGTCGAAACCAGGGGTGGAAATCGGAATGGGCAACCGCGACAGGCAGCGATCCTTGAGGTCGTCGCCGCGCAGAATCTGCTCGTGAACCGGCCCGGTGTCGACGATCTTGGGTGCGATCGGATGCGCCTGCGCGTGATCCCAGCGGCCCGGGATTTCCTCTACCTTGCACTGTAGGCCGAGGGCGTAGATGTCCGACGAGCCGGCCATGGCGCACAGCACCAGTGGCATGTCGTATTTACGGCCCTTGGCGTCGGTGATGTTCTCGAACAGCCAGGCCTTGCGGTCCTTTTCTTCCAGCCCACGGAACTGCAAACGCACCAGCGGATGCATCTGCGTGTCCTTGTTGATCGGCTGGGTGATGCGCTGCAACTTGCCGGCGCGATCGAGCGTATCGATGTATTCGTTCAGGTCTCGGTAGTACTGACCGGACGGCAGGTCGGATGCTGCGGTAGCCATGGGCGTCTCCTCTGGGTTTCGTAATCTTTGTGCGAGCAGCGTAGGCCTTGACCTGCTCGACCGTCAACGGCTTGCGTCCGGGTTCTTTCGTGGCCCGTTCACGGACGCAAGGCAGCTCCCGCCGTGCGCCCAACCGGCAATTATCTTTGCTGCACTATGTTGAGCGCCTTGAGCAGATTCAGGGCTTCATGGACACCGAAGTCAGCCTTGGCAAGCTTGGCACCTTCCTCGTCCACCGCAGGCTTGGCTGCTTTGGCGACATCCTTGGCCGGCTTGCCCTTGCCGTTGGGGTTGTCCAGGTGCCGTGCCAGGTCGCGTTCGCCGAGCGGTTCGAACGATTTCTCGACCGCGGTCAGTTGCACTCGCTCCAGGGGCACGTCGGGCAAAATGCCCTCGGCCTGGATGGAACGTCCCTTGGGCGTGAAGTAGCGGGCTGTGGTCAGCTTCAGGGCGGCATCGTCGCGCACCGGCAGGATGGTCTGGACCGAGCCTTTGCCGAAGGTCTTTTCGCCCATGATGATGGCGCGGCGGTTGTCCTGCAGCGCTCCGGCAACGATTTCGGACGCCGACGCCGAGCCGGCATTGACCAGCACCACGATCGGCACCCCGTCGACGATATCCCCGGCCGTGGCGGAGAACTTCTGCGCCGCTTCCGGACCACGACCTTCGGTATAGACGATCAAGCCATCGCTGATGAAGGCGTCTGACACCGACACCGCCGCTGACAGCACGCCACCGGGATTATTGCGCAGGTCGAGCACCAAGCCTTTGAGTTTGCCTCCGTTCTTGTCTTTCAGTGCATCGACCGCGCTGCGCAGCTTGCGCCCGGTGTTGATCTGGAACTGCGACACGCGAAGATAGCCATAGCCGGCTTCGAGTTGCCGGCTGCGCACGCTGTTGACCTTGATGACCGCGCGCGTGATCTTGATCTCCAGCGGCTTGGACTCGCCCTCCCGCACCACGGTAAGGACGATGGAGGAGCCCGGCGCACCGCGCATCATTTTGACCGCCTCGCCCAGCGACAGGCCCTTCACGGCCGTGTCATCCAGGCGAACCACCAGATCCCCGGCACGGATACCGGCTTTCTGGGCTGGCGTATCGTCGATCGGCGAGATCACCTTGACGAAGCCGTCTTCCATACCGACCTCGATGCCCAGGCCACCGAACTCGCCTGACGTGCCTTCCCGCAGTTCCTGGAACTCCTCTTTCTCCAGGTAGGCGGAATGCGGGTCCAGCCCGCTGAGCATGCCGCGAATTGCGCTTTTGAGCAGGTCGCTGTCGGTCACCGGTTCGACATAATTCTGACGGATGATCCCCAGTACCTCGCTGAACAGGCGTAGTTCCTGCACCGGCAGGTCCATGGTCGGGCCTACTGCGGCGGTCTCGGGACGTTCCGCATGCGCACCATCGCGCATCAGCAACAGGCCAGTAAAAAATCCGATGGCGATCAGGGCAGACGCCTTGAGCAGCTTGCGCATGGGTTCTCCGAAGTGCCGCAGTGCGGCAGACGCGCCCACCAGAGGTGGGTATTTAATCCAGCTAAAAGTATAAAGCCGCGACCGCATCCACGTATTCATGCCTTTGGTACGTAACACGAATTGGCTGCACGACTTGGCATGCTGTGTACAATCGCCCGGATACGCCAGGTTGCGGTCGATGGGCCGAATACTGGCCAGTCACGGCCAGCGCGCAAGGTTAAAACCACGTGCGGATTCTGAAAAAATATCCCAATCGTCGCCTGTACGACACCATGCACAGTTGCTTCGTGGCGCTGGATGACGTCAAACGGTTGGTGCTGACCGGCGAGCCGTTCGAGGTCCACGACTCGAAAACCGGCCAGACCATCACCCGTAGCATCCTGCTACAGATCATTTCAGAACAGGAAACCCAGGCCAACGGTTCGCTGCTGGCCGACGAGGTGCTCCGGCAACTTATCCGCTTTCACGGCGACAGCCTGCACAGCCTGCTTCGCGACTATCTGGAACGCAGCGTGGTGTTGTTCATGGAACAGCAGGGTGCGTTTCATGAACAGTTACGGACCATGCTCAGCGGCCATCCGCTGAACATGGTCACCAGCGATGCGGAGCCGGACGGCGACCTGCCCAGTCTGCTCGTAAGAAAGCGGCCCGGCGATGGTGCCCGCCACAAGAAATGACGGGCACCGCCGCAGCGCCTGCCTGCACCCCGCTTCGTGACTCCGCCAACCCAGAGCCGCTTAGCCACTGGTACGGACTTTTGCGGCAATGCCGCGACTGACATCATGCCGACCTTTCAACCCCCTTCCTGACCCAACCGGAGCACGTACCCGCATGGCCGAACCGCGCAAACCCAGCACCGCTATCTGCACCTACACCAGCGACGCGATTTACGTGCGCGACAAGAGCCTGGTTGACGAACTGATCGGCGAAGTCAGCTTCACGCAAATGATGTTCTTTCAAATCATGGCGCGCATGCCAACGGCAGGCGAAGTCAAAATCGTCGATGCGGTGCTGGTAACGCTGATGGAGCATGGCATCACGCCCAGCGCCATTGCCACGCGCCTGACCCTGATGAGCGCACCGGAATCGCTGCAGGGCGCGGTCGCCGCTGGCTTGCTCGGCGTTGGCGGGCAGTTCCTTGGCACCATGGAGGGGGCCGCCGCGCTGATCGCCGAGATCATCGCGGCGCCCGACCGTGCTGTCGCCGCCGAAGGCATTGCCCGTCGCCATCGGGAGAGCAAAACCCCCCTCCCCGGCTTCGGTCACAACCTGCACCGGCCGGACGACCCACGTACGCCCAAGCTGTTGGCGGTTGCGCACACGGCCGGCGTCAAGGGTGATCACATCGCCGCGCTGCTGGCGCTGGGCGACGCTGTAGACCGTGTCTATGCCAGGCACATCACCATCAATGCCACCGGTGCCATTGCGGCCGTACTGTCGGAGCTCGGCATCCCGGTCGAGGTGATGCGCGGCTTCGCCGTGATTACCCGCGCCGCGGGCCTGGTCGGCCACATCAAGGAAGAGCGCGAGAACCCTGCGGCGCGCGCCATATGGGAACTTGCCGCGCACGAGGTCGAGTACTCCGGCGACGCGGTCAAAGGCGCCCATGATTGACGCCAGCCTCAGTGAGCAACTGGCGGACTGGCAGCTGGCGCGGCGCGAGTCCGGTTTCGCCAGCGCCGATCTGCACGCCGCCCGCTTGCTGGTACTCGACTGGCTGGGTTCGGCCCTGGCCGGGCTGGGGACCGACACCGGTCACATTTTTCTCGAATATGCACGGCTCCAGCCACCCGGGCGGGTAACACTGCTCGGCCTGACAGAAGGCCGCTCCGTGGAAGTGGCGGCACTTTGCAACGGTGCGTTGTCGCACATTGTCGAGATGGACGACGTCGAACGTGAATCGGTCACCCACCCAGGCGCCGTGGTGATACCGGCTGCGCTGGCGGTCGCCGAGCGGGTCGGCGTCAGCGGCCTTGAGTTCCTGGCGGCGGTGGTGGTCGGTTACGAGGTCATGGTGCGTATCGGCGAGGCGGTCGGTGCCGAACACTACGTTCACTTTCATAACACTTCCACGTGCGGTGTTTACGGCGCCGCCGCGGCGGCCGGATGGCTGCTTGGCCTGGATCGCGAGCGCCTGGTGTGGGCCCTGGGCAACGCCGGCACGCAGGCGGCCGGGCTGTGGCAATTCAACGACGATGGCGCCCTGACCAAGCCCCTGCATCCGGGTCGGGCGGCGGCCAACGGTGTGCTGGCAGCCACCTTGTCGCGACTGGGCCTGACCGGCGCGCGCAAAATCCTGGAGGGCGAGCGCGGCTTTTTTGCCGGCCTTGCACCGCAAGGCGATCCACAGCGCGTGGTCGCGCATCTGGGCGAACCGACCGAGTCCCTGCGTATTCACCGGATATCGATCAAACCCCACGCATCCTGTCGCCACACGCATGCGGCGATCGATGCGGCGCTGGCGTTACGCGCGCGGCTGCCGGCGGACGCCGTGATCATCGCGGCGACCGTAGCTACCTACCGGGCCGCGCTGGCCCTGTGCGACAAACCTGATCCCCACACCGTCACGGATGCCAAATTCAGCCTCCAGTACTGCGTGGCGGCGGCGCTGCATCACGGACAGGTCGGCCTGGCCGAGTTTGCCCCGACGGCGCTCGCCGACAGCACGGTGCGCAAACTGTTGCCGGCCATCCAGGTGGCGGTCGATGAGGCCCGCGAGGCAGCCTACCCAGCCTGCTGGTCGGCCGCGGTCAGCCTCACTCTGGCCGATGGCCAAGTCCTCCAGGCATCCCAGGAACAGCCCAGGGGCGATCCCGAAAACCCGCTGACGACGCCGGAACTTGAGGCGAAGTTTCGACTCCTCGCCGACTATGGCAAGGTCGACCGGCAACAGGCGGAACGGCTGCTCGGCTGGCTGCGCGGACTTGAAGCGCCGGTGCCGTTCGATTCCGGACCCTTACGCCAGGTGGCCGGCGGTAACTGATCCACGCGGGGACCTCCCGATGACCGATTACGCCCTGTCCAATGCCTGGCAGCAGGCCCGTCAACGCCTGGCTTTGCTGGAGGCTGAACTCGACCCGGCCACCCGGCGGCACATACTCGACCTTGGCGTGCGACCCGGCTGGCACTGCGCGGAGGTGGGCGCCGGTGGCGGTTCGATCGCCCACTGGCTGTGTCATACCGTGGGTCCGACCGGGCGCGTGCTCGCTATCGATATCGACCCCAGTCTGGTCGCGGTCGATGCACCGCCGGACCTCGAAATCCTGGCCCATGACCTCACCCGTGACGCCCTGCCAGACGGACAGTTCGACCTGGTGCACGCACGCTGGCTGGTGCACCATCTGCCCGATATTGACGACGCGATCGGGCGGCTCATCAACGCACTCAAGCCTGGCGGAGTGCTGTTGCTGGAGGAACCCGATTTTTATCCGGTGCACGCCGGCCAGCGACCGCTATATACACAGTTCATGGACGCACTGACCCGCGCCGTGGTGGCGGCCACCGGCCGCGACTGCTACTGGGCGCGCGATTTGCCGCAGCGCCTGACCGACCTGGGCTTGAGCGATGTCGACGCAGCGGCCGAAGTGGCGGTGCTGCGCGGCGCCGGACCGCTCGCCCAGTTCTATCGATTAAGTGGCCAGCAGGCGCGCGAGCGGGTCGTCGCTGGCGGCTATATGGCCGCCGAGGCATATGATGCCGCCCTGTCGCTGCTGGACGATCCGCGGCTGTGGGCTTTTGGCGCCTGTACGGTAGCGGCCTGGGGCCGACGGCCGCCACTTTGAGAACTGGTCGTTCATGCATTAATCTGGGCGTAAAAAGAGGTTCTACTAGATGACGGTATCCAAATTACCGCTCAGTCGTCGCCGCTTGTTGCAGGGCAGCGCGGCCCTGGCGGCGGGCGCGGGCATGGGTCTGCTTAAACCGGCTGCCGCCGCCGAACCGATGCGCTGGGACGACACGGTGGATGTGCTGGTGGTCGGCGCGGGCGCTGCGGGGGCAAGCGCGGCGCTGACCGCCCAGCGCCTTGGCGCCAAGGTGCTGATCATCGAAAAGGCGCCCTATGCGGGCGGCACGACAATGAAATCGGTCGGCGGCATCTGGGTGCCCAACAACCGCTTCCTGCGTCAGGCGGGCGTGCAGGACACGCGCGAGGATGCCCTGCGTTACATGGTTCGCCTGTCCTACCCGGAGTATTACGACGCCCGACATCCAAGCTACGGCGCGCCAACCGATGGCCTGCATATGATTGCGACTTACTACGATCACGCGGCGCGGGTGCTCGATGGGTGGCAGGACGCCGGAGTGCTGAACCTGAGCAACGAGTTTGCGCCGGGCGTCCAGATGCCCGATTACTACGCCCATCTGCCGCAAAACAAGGTGCCCAGTGGCCGCGCCCTGGTGCCGATGACCCCGGACGGCAAAGTCGGCAACGGCGCCGAGCTGGTGCGCCAGTTCCGCGCTGCGCTGGATGCGGCGGGCATACCCATCCAAACCGGGCTGAGGGCTCACCGCCTGATCATGGAGGCCGGCCATGTGGCGGGCCTGGCGGTCACCAGCGGTGAGGGCAAGACCCTGCACCTGCGCGCCCGGCGCGGGGTGATTTTCGCCAGCGGCGGCTTTACTCATAACCCGCGGATGCGCCGCGACTTCCTCAAGGGCCCGGTCTTCGGGGGCTGCGCGCAACCGGCCTCGGAGGGCGATTTCATCACCATCGCCGGCGAAGTCGGTGCCCAGCTGGGCAATATGAGTAACGCCTGGTGGTGCCAGATCCCGCTGGACCAGGCGCTGGACAGTCCGAGTGTCCCGACCGGCATCTGGTGCACACCGGGCGACGCCATGGTGCAGGTCAACCGCTTCGGGCGCCGCTTCCTCAACGAGAAGTTTGTTTACAACGAACGCACGCAGGTGCATTTTCAATGGGACCCGGTGGCGGCCGAGTATCCCAACCTGCTGTCCTTCATGATCTACGACGCCCGCACCGCGACAGAATTTGCCGGATACGCGCCAATCCCGCCGATCGGCCCGCTGCCGCCCCATGTCCACACCGCGGACACCCTGGATGAGCTGGCCAGCCGGTTGGCGGCGCACTTGCAGAAATTGACCCCGCACACCGGCGGCGTGCGCCTGGCGGACGATTTCCTGCCGCAGCTGAAGGCCAGCGTGGCGCGCTTCAACGAACAGGCACAAACCGGCAAGGATTTGGACTTCAAACGCGGACAGACGCCCATCGAGCCATTCTTTCACCAGTTCGGTCCGCAGCCGGTGCTGAATAATCCGCACCCGAACCCGACCATGCATCCCCTGGCCGACCACGGCCCGTACTACGCGGTGATTCTGGTCGCCGGCACGCTGGACACCAAGGGCGGACCGCGTATCGACGAACACGCGCGGATACTGGATGTCCGGAATCGACCCATTCCTGGTCTCTATGGGGCCGGCAACTGCGTTGCTTCCCCGACTGGACCTGCCTATTGGGCCGGCGGCGCCACCCTGGGTCCGGCCATTACCTTTGGCGCTCTGGCAGCGGAACACAGCATGCGCAACACAGACAGCAACGCCGCCGAAACAACGTGACGCTACCGCTGGGCAAGTTCGAGCGCTTCGGCATGGTGGTCGCGGATCTGGAGCCGGCGATGACGGCTTTCGCCCGAATATTCGGCATCCGCCAGTTCGATTTGTGCGAACTTTCCGGCCGACGGGCGGCCCTGGGAGGCTTCGGCAGCCTGCGCCTGGAGCTGCTTGAGGGTACGCCCGGAACGGATGTCTGCGGCGAGTTCTTCGGGCGCCGCGGCCAGGGCATGAGCCATGCGGTTTTCCTGCCGGACGAGGACGACCACACCGTACTGCTGGAACGTGCCGAAGCGCTCGATGTGGCGGTCGAGGCCGACAAGGATCGCCTCACCTTCGCGACACGCGGCCAGCTTGGCGGACTCGCGCTGGTGGCGCAGCTCACACCTGAAGTGTTTACCGACCGGCGTCGGTTCTCCTACTCGGCGCTGCTGCCACCGCAGAAGCTCTACCATTTCGGTGCCGTGGTGCGCGACCGCGAAACCGCGATAGCCGCTTATCAGCGCCTGCTGGGCATCGACGATTTCCTGCGCATGGAATTGCACACCGGCCAGGGCCTGATGGCATGGCTGGATGGAAAGCAGGTGGAGCATCACGCGCAGACCGCATTCGGGCGCATCGGCAACTTTGCCTGCGAGCTGATGCAGCCCGGCGAAGGCGATGGCATGTATCAACGCTTCCTGGCCGCCCATGGCGAGGGTCCGCAACATTACTTCCCGACCATCCTCACGCCGGCCGACTTTGCCGCGGTGCGGGCCGGGTGTGCGGCGGCTGGGCTGAATGTCCGCTTCGAGGGCGCCTTCGGCGACGCCATGCGCTACTACTATCTGGACAGCGCGCCCTTGTTTGGCATGTGCATCGAGATCATCGTTGCGCAGCGACCGGACTGGTGGCAGTCGCTTGGCATGAGCGCGCAGGACGCCTGGCGCGTGGGCCTGAACGTGTGATCCGATGGATCGCGCGCGGATCCCGGCCAAGGCCGGACATCGCGTTTACACAAAGCTGTCGTAATGGATGCGGTCTGGCGGAACCTTCAACTCGCCGCCCAGCATCTGCATGACGGCGTTGATCATCACCGGTGGACCGCAGGTATAAAACTCGCACTCCTGCAACTGGTCGGTCGGGATGCGTGCCTTGACCTGTTCATGAATGAATCCGACGTCGCCGGTCCAGCCACCCGCGGCGGCCTCCTGGGCATCCGATAGCGCCGGCAGGAACTCGATGCGATCGCCAAACCCCGCCAGGGCCTGCAACTCCGCCTCACCGCACAGATCACGCGGACCGCGGGCGCCATAAAAGAATTTCAGCTTCACGCCGTCCATGCTTGGGTCCGCCACCATGCCACGGGCAATCGACAGCATCGGCGCCAGACCGGACCCGCCGCCGATGCACACCACCGTGCGCCTGACCTCGGTGCGCAGGTAGGCGAGCCCGTAGGGGCCGTCGACCTGTACCTGCTCGCCCACCTGCAGGTCAAACAGCGCGCCAGTGCCGGCGCCGTTGGGGACCTTGCGGATGATGAAGTCCCACAGCCCATCCGCGTTGCGGATATTGGACATCGAATAAGCACGCGGCCCGGCCACCCCCGGCAGATATAACAAGGCGTACTGCCCGGGACGAAAACCGGCGGCCTGGCTGTCCTTGACGGTGAATTCCCGAATGTCGTGCGTCAGATCGCGCACCGCGATCAACTCGCCGGAAAACCGCCGTGGCGGGTCGGTGGGGACAAAGCTTTCGTCGATGATCATGGGCTTGATCAGGCAATCGCCCAGCGGCACGCACTGGCAACCCAGCATCCGCCCGCGCTGGCGATCACGCGGATTAAGACCCGGCGCTTCCTCCCATAGGTTATGCACCTCGCCCTCTATCAGCTCGAACTTGCAGGTGCCGCAGCTACCGACGTTACATTCGTAGGACAGGCCAACGCCGGCCCGCAGTCCCGAACGCAGCACGGTGTCGTCGTCGGCGCAGGAATACTCGGCGCCGGACTGCTGCACACGGATGGAAAACGCCTTGCTCATGGGACTACCTGTGGTTCGACTCTGAAGGGATGGAACGGGATTCTAACCAAGCTGCCGTTCTGGATCGACGAGCGTACGCCACAGGCAGCGCCCGTCGCTGGCTTTGTCGATGCCTTCCAGGTACGCAGCGTGCGCCGCCAGCTCCTGGGCGCTGGGCGCGATCACCCGCAATGCGGGCCGGTCGCCGCGCACATGTGGCGTCGGCGCCATGCCCTCGCCGGTCTGACCGGCGCTGTCCTCGCCCAGCAGAAGATTGACCTGGCCGCCGGTCATGGCCAGGTACACATCGGCCAGAATCTGCGCGTCCAGCAGCGCGCCATGCAGGCTGCGGCCCGAATTATCGACCCCATAGCGGCGGCACAGGGCGTCCAGCGAATTGCGCTGGCCTGGGTGCAGGCGCCGCGCCAGGGCCAGCGTGTCGAGCACGCTGCACACGGTGGCGATGCTCGGGCAGTCCGACCGGTCCAGCCGCGCCAGCTCGGCGTTCAGAAAGCCGACGTCGAAAGAGGCGTTATGGATAACCAGTTCAGCACCGCCGACGAACTCCAGAAACTCCCGCGCCACATCCGCAAACCGCGGCTTGTCGGCCAGGAATTCCGCGCTGATGCCATGCACTTCCTCGGCGCCGGCATCGATATCGCGGTCCGGTTGCAGGTAATGATGAAAATGCCGGCCGGTTGGACGCCGGTTGTGCAGCTCGATAGCACCAATCTCGATGATGCGATGACCCTCGCTGGGCACCAGCCCGGTGGTCTCGGTATCCAGAACGATCTGTCTCATCCGGCGCTGCGCTCGTCCGCCTCGGCAGGCTGTGCCGGCAGTTCATCGATGCCGCGATTGGCCAGCGCATCGGCGCGTTCGTTGCCCGGGTGGCCGGTATGCCCACGCACCCAGGTCCACTCAACCTGATGCGGCTCGAGCAGGCGGTCCAGACGCTGCCACAAATCCTGGTTCTTGACCGGCTTGCCATCGGCGGTGCGCCAGCCGCGACGCTTCCAGCCGGCCAGCCACTGGGTCATGCCGTGCATCACGTACTGGGAATCGGTCACGATCCGCAGCCGGCTCGGCCGTTGCAGGACTTCCGCCGCGCAGATGACCGCGGTCAGCTCCATGCGATTGTTCGTGGTATGGGCCTCGCCGCCCCACAGCTCGCGCTCGTGCTCGCCGTAGCACAGCAAGGCCCCCCAGCCACCGGGGCCGGGATTACCGCGACAGGCGCCATCGGCAAAAATCTCCACCAGGGCGCTCACGCGGCCACCCGCCACGACGGTTCGCGCAGCGGGCGCCGCCCATAAACCGACGGCTGTTGCCACATCAGGCGCAGCGTCGGCGCGGCCAAACGACGCTTGCTGGCCGCCAGGCAGTACACACCACCGGCCCGCGGCAGCAACCGCGACCCCAGACGCTCCATCACCCCGGTGCGGTTCAACACCCAATGCCGGGCCAGCGGCGGGCGAAAGAACGCCGTGGTCACCTCCTCCACCTGCATGGGCAAGCGCGACAACTGTTGGCGCAGCTCGCTTACCGAGCGCAAATGCTGCGGCCACCAGTGACGCGACTGACTGCCGAAACGCTCCGCCAGGCCCCGCAATCCACACAGGCTCCATGGATTGAAACCGGCAATCAGCAGGCGCCCGGACGGCATCAGTACCCGCTCGGCCTCGGCCAGCAGCGGCGCCGGGTCGTCCACCTGCTCCAGTATATGCAGCAGGATGACCACAGCAGCGCAGTCGCTGGCGATCGGCCAGGCCGTCAGATCCCCACGCAAGCCTGGGGCCACCATGGGAGCATTCGGCCCGGCCAGCATCAGCGACCAGGCGCGGTCAGAGCGAACGTCAAGATTCAGCAGCGGCCAGTAGCCGGGCACCTGCACCACCGTGCCTTGCAGGCCAGGCGGCAACAGGGCGCGCACCTGTGCCTGCTCGACCTGTGCCAGCTCGGCAGTCAGCGGATCGAATACAGGGGTGGTGGCGGACAAGGGACCGGACATGGCTCCGTTCGTATCGGGCGACGATGCAACTGAAGTAAGGGTGAGATTGTATGGCAGGCGCGCGCTAGCGCCTCAAGCCACGAGAAAACCCCAACGGGCGCTGCGCCTGTTGGTGGTCCCCAGTCGGACCACAAGCCCTGCACCATGCCCTATCGCGACCGACCACACCGGCACACAGGCCGGGCAGGCCGCGAGGGTCCCACGGCCCGCCGTGAGGCGGCTTATACGTTCCCGACCGGGGCGTTCGAAACCGGCGCCGCTTGCGTGTCTTGCCCAACTCGGCCCGCGAGCGCCGCGAGCAGCAGATCCACCTCGCGCGCCAGTTCGCCGGCCAGGAACCCGGTACGCGCTTCGCCGGAGCGGGCGCAGACCTCGACCTCACGCGCCAAGGCTGCCACGTCCCGGGCCATCAGGTTGCCAGCCAGTCCCTTAAGCGCATGGGCGGAAAACGCAATCGCATCCAGATCCTGCGCATCGGCCGCCTGGCGTAACTCGGCCGAGGTCGTTTGGTGGCTGTCCAGCACCACAGAAACGAGCTGCGAAACGAAGGCCTGACGGCCACCATAACGCGCCAGCAGGGCTGGCCAGTCGATCGGCCCGGACGCTGCATCAGCTGCATCAGATGTATCAGCGCTGTCGGCGGAGCGACTCAGGGTCCAGGATTTGCCCCCCCCTGCATACCGCAAGATGACCGACACCAACTCATCGACATCGATGGGCTTGGCGACATGCTCAACCATGCCGGCCTCAAGACAGCGCTCGCGCGCCTCGGCCATAACGTGGGCGGTCAGTCCGATGACCGGCAGCCAGGGCGCAAGCCGGTGCAGGTGTGCGGTTGCCTCGTAGCCGTCCATCACCGGCATCTGCACATCCATGAGCACCGCGTCGAAGCTGTCCACGCCGGCTTCCTGCAAGCGATCCAGCGCCTGCTGTCCGTCTTCGGCAAACACCACCTGTGCGCCTTCATGGGTTAGCAAATCGTCCAACACCAGGCGGTTCACTTCCACGTCCTCGGCGGCCAGCAGGCGCAGGCCGGCCAGCCGACGCTGTGCCAGCGCCGCGGGTGCAAACCGGGAATCCCGCTTGGCGGAGCCGGCCTCGGCCTCAGGCAAGGGCAGGCTCAGAGTGAAGCTGCTGCCTACGCCAGGCGCGCTTTCTACCGTGATCTCGCCACCCATTTGCTCGGCGAGACTGCGGCTGATGGCCAGGCCCAGGCCAGTGCCGCCAAAACGGCGGGTGGTGGAGCTGTCCGCCTGTTCGAAGGGCTGGAACAGACGCGCGAGCTCCTCGGCTGTCATGCCGATGCCGGTGTCGGTCACCTTGAAATTGAGCCGCTCTGCGTGACGTGAAACTTGCAGGCACACCTCCCCGGCAACGGTGAATTTCACGGCGTTGCCCAGCAGGTTGACCAGTATCTGGCGCAGCCGCAGGGCATCGCCGGTAACCCACTGCGGCAGGTCCGGGGCAAGCTCAATGCTCAGCGTCAGGCCCTTGGCCTCGGCGCGCTCCCGGATCAGGCTGTTCAGATGGTCGACGGCGCCGA
Source organism: Immundisolibacter sp. (assembly GCF_041601295.1). Taxonomy (NCBI): domain Bacteria; kingdom Pseudomonadati; phylum Pseudomonadota; class Gammaproteobacteria; order Immundisolibacterales; family Immundisolibacteraceae; genus Immundisolibacter; species Immundisolibacter sp. The sequence continues at coordinate 4,356 of NZ_JBFIII010000056.1, read as the reverse complement.
CCAGCGCGAAGGAATCGGTTTCGAGCGCAAGCCGCCCGGCCTCGATTCTGGAGTAATCAAGAATGTCGTTGATGACATCCAGGAGGTGCTCGCCGGCCGTGCCGATGCGCGCGAAGGTCGCGTGCGAATCCCGCCCGGCGCTGTCGCGGGCGCCGATTCGCGCCAGCCCCAGGACGGCATTCATCGGCGTGCGGATCTCGTGACTCATGTTGGCCAGGAACTCGCTCTTGACCCGGGTGAGGCGCTGGGCCTCATCGCGTGCCGCCTCCAGCTCCGCGGTGCGGGTTTGCACCAACTCCTCCAGATGGTTTCGGTGCTGCTCCAGTTCCAGCTCCAGAGTCCTGCGCTCGGTAATGTCCTGGACCGTCCCGACCATGCCTATGGCCGTACCGTCGGCATCCGTTTCCAGCATGCCCCGACCGGACAGCATCCGCACCTGGCCATCCGGGTGGGTGACGCGAAACTCCACATCCGCAGGCTCCTGTTTAGCAAAACAGGCCTCGAGCCAGGCCCTCATCAAAGGACGATCCTCGGCCTGAACAAGCGCCATAACGGCCTCTGGCTCGGGAACGAACTGCTCCGGCGAAACCCCATAGAGGCGGTAGGTTTCGTCGCTCCAGACGATGGTCCGGGTGTCCAGTCGCCGTGACCAGCTGCCGACCTGGGCGATCCGTTGCGCTTCGGAAAGCGCCTGCTGCTTTTCGAGCAGGGCAGCTTGTCCCCGCTTGCGGCTGCTGATGTCGCTGGAAACTCCCAGCAGGGAAATGCCGCCGGTCGTCTCATCGTGCAAGGGCACGGCATGGGTCTCCAACCAGCGACGGGTGCCCTTCAGACCGACGATCTCGAATTCCAGGTTGCCGCTTTCACCCGCCAGCACCCGCGCGGTGAGGGCATTGAACGCGTACCGGTGCTCAGGAACGATCAGGCTGTCCACCCTCTGGCCGATGACCTGCGCCGGATCAGCGTCGGCCTCGATCATGGCCAGGCCGGCCGGGTTCATTTGCTCGAGCCTGCCGTCGGGGCCGATGATCTTCACGCATTCCGGTTCGGCATCCAGGATGGCGCGCAGGCGCGCTTCGCTTGCGCGCAACTGAACCTCGGCCTGCCAGCGCGCCGTGACGTCCCGGGACATGCCGCGATAACCCAGCACTGCGCCGTCCGGCCCGCGGATGGACGCCACGGCGGTCTCCAGAAACACCATCCGGCCATCGCGGTGCGGCATCGCGTAATGGAGGTGGGGCGGCAGCTGGCCAGTCGGGGCGCTCGCCACAAACAGTTCGCCGATACGCGCGCCGTCGGCCTCGACCATCAACTCAAACGGGCGGCGACCAATCAGCTGTTCCGGCGCATAGCCCAGCATGGCGTGTACCTGCGGGCTGTTGTATGTGAACACGCCAATGGTGTCCAACTCCCAGAGCCAGTCGGGCGTGGTCTCCACCAGCGCTCGAAAGCGCGCCTCACTTTCCTGTAGCCGCGCCTCGGCCTGCTTGCGCTCGGTGATGTCGATGGCCGACGCTACCAGGTGCGTGACCTGCTCAGCTTCATCGAACACGGGTACGATCCGGAAATCGACCGCCATTTCCCGCCCGTCGGCCACTCGGGTGACCATGTCCCTGCGCACCACCTCGCCCGCGGCGGCGCGGCGAACGGCCTCGCGCCCCATCTCGCGCATCTCGATCGAATGAGCCCACCAGGGGGCGTCCCAGAAGGGCTTGCCAATGACGTCTGCGGGCGTTATCCCGGCAATCTCGTAGGCATAGGCGTTTGCCAGAATCACGGTGCCGTCCGGCGTGGCAATACCGGCGAACTGGCCCAGGTTGTCCAGCACCTTGGCCAGTTGAGCCTCGCTGTCGGCCTGTGTCTGCCGCGCGGCGCGGCGGCTGTTCAGCATGTGATTGAACTCGGTCGCAAGAATGCCGATCTCGCCGCCGGCACGGGCATTCACCTGGGCGCCTGTCTCCCCCGCTGCTATCTGGCGTGCCACGTTGGTCATTTCGCGCAGCGGAAATAGGAACCGGCGCTCGAAGACCAGCCAGCCAATCACGAGCGCCGCCAGGGCGACACCAAAACTCGCAACACTTATGAAAAGCGTCCACCGCGCCTGGGCATAGGCGGCGGAGGTGGGAATCGAGGCCGTAAACCAGGCGCCGGTCTGGCCGTTCCAACTCACGGGCGCCGCCGAGTGAATGCGCTCCTCCCCATCCAGACCCGACTCCACGAACAGCACGGTGCCCGGCTCACCCGCCAGATGGCCTGCCAATTTGGCAGGAAGCGGGCGTCCGGCCGACTGGTTGGGATCCGGATCGCGCACCAGTACTTTGGCATTCCGTTCGACCAGCCCGACCGACGCTCCCGGCGGCAAAGCCCCACCGACAGCGCCTAGGCTCAGCCAGCGCAGATCGAGCGCAGCATGCAGGAGGGCCACGACCTGGCCGGCATCGTCAAGCACGGGGGTCATGACGGATAAGTTGTACTGCCGGAGGGTCTCGTCGTAGACGTAGCCCAGAACCTGGAAGCGGCCCGCCTGCACCGCGTCGCGGAAGGCCGGAAGGTGCGCCATGTTCACCGGTCTGGACAGCGGTTCGGCGCTGCACCGGGTATCGCCGTTGAGGGCGAATACGCTCAGGTTCTGATAGGGCGACGATCCCGGGCCGCCGCGCATCTGCGCCAGCAATCTGCCGCAGGCACGGGTATTGGCGCCACGCAGCTCCGGTACCCGCGCCAGACTCCCCAAAAACCGGCGCGCGGCATCGATGTCCCGCTCCTGGCGCGCGGCGAGTCGGCGGGCCAGTTCAAGCGAATCACCGCGTGCCGACGCTTTTACATTCTCGAACTGTGTCCAGCCGTTGTAGGTACCCAGTCCCACCAGCGGCAGTAGTGCCGCCGTCAGCAGCAAAGCCAGGCGCGCGCGCAGACCGATGCCCGGGGTCATGATGCCCGCGGGCGGACGCCCGGCGCGGCCCTGAGCGGGCTAATCCGCGTCATCACGGTATTGGTTCGCAATGGCGCGAAAGGTTTCTGCCATATCCCGCACGGCATCCACCACGTCCGGGTCGAAATGGCGGCCGCGCTCGGCCAGGATCATGTCGATGGCCTGTTGGTGGGGGAAGGCTTCCTTGTAAACGCGCTTGGAGATAAGCGCGTCGTAGACGTCCGCCACCGCCATCAGCCGCGCCGAGATGGGGATGGCGTCCCCGGCCAGGCCCTGGGGATAACCGCTGCCATCCCATTTTTCGTGATGGCCGTGGATGATCTCGCGCGCATAGCGCAGGAACGCGCCACCCCGCTCGGCCATTTTGGCTTCGGCCGGCGCGATGGCCTCGTGGCCATGCGCCACGTGCAGTTTCATGATTTCCCATTCCTGCGGCGTGTGCTTGCCCGGCTTGTGCAGTACGGCGTCCGGCACCGCCACCTTGCCGATGTCATGCAGCGGCGCCGAGCGGAACATCAGGTCGATGGATTCGTCGTTCAGTTCGTGGCGAAACCGGGGGTGGTCGCGCAGGCGCTCGGCCAGCGCCCGGACGTAGTTCTGGGTGCGCAGGATATGGCTGCCGGTTTCGTTGTCGCGGGCCTCGGCCAGGGCGCACAGGGCGGTGATGATCGCCTCCTGGGACGCCACCACCTCCTGCTCGCGCCGCACCAGTTCATCGGCCTGGGCCAGGAGCTCGAAAGTACGGTCGGCAACCAGCCGCTCCAGGTTCTGATTGCGATCGCTCAGCAAGCGCCGCGCCTGGGCCAGTTTCAGGTGGCTGTTGACCCGCGCCAGTACCACCGGTGGCGAGTAGGGCTTGGAAATGAAATCCTCGGCCCCGAGCGACAGCCCGTACTGCTCGTCGGCGGCGCTGTCCAGGCTGGTCAGAAACAACACCGGAATGTCGCTCAGTGCCGGATCCGCCTTGATCCGCTGACACACTTCGAAGCCGTCCAGCCCAGGCATCACCACGTCCAGCAGCACCATGTCCGGTCGCCGGCCGCCATCCAGATAGGCCAGCGCCTGCTCGCCGTCGGCGGCGGCGCGCACCGTGTATGTCCCGCTCAGCAAATCGGCGAGGATCAGCAGGTTGTCCTGCTGATCGTCGACAATCAGGATGTGACCCTCAGGTTCTGCGTCCAACTGCAATCTCCTCAGTCGGTGGGGGAGCGACGCCGGTAAGCGTATCTTCTGCGCGGCAGAAGGGGGATTCACCAATCCCTTTATACGCTGCTACACCCGGGATGCATCTGTAGCTGCGAATATCTGCGTTGCCGGCCGAAAACTTTAAGAAGCGCGTTCTCTAGTCCGACGTGCAGCATCGGGTTAATGAACTGAAGCTTAAGGGACTATGGGCACCCGCCCCCGCCGGGGCGCGACCATGG